>JANPGE010000244.1:0-31036 GCA_031423805.1 Segetibacter sp.
AAAAATATATAAAGTGTAACCTATGTTATGCTACAATAGTGAGCCTTAACCGCCCTTAAGGGCAACCATAAAATTCGGTTGTTCTTAACGGTAAGCGAAAAGTGTAACCTATGTACTGCTATACGACACCTAAACATTAAAACCAAATTATGAGACAGTTATATTACGTGATCGTTTTTGTATTTATTGCAGCAGTTGCAAATTCGCAAAGTGTGGGTATTGGCACCACATCCCCAAATCAAACCGCCAAGGTAGATATCAGCTCTACCACACAAGGATTTCTTCCTCCAAGAATGACTCATGCCCAGCGGAGTGCAATATCAACTCCTGCACAAGGATTGATTGTTTATTGTACAGATTGTGGCACAAATGGCCAACCCCAATATTACAATGGTACATCGTGGAGAAGTTTGGATGGCGGAGCAGCTACCAATCCCCCATCAGTTACAGTCCTTATTTGTAGCCAGACATGGGCTACCCAAAATTTAAGTGTAAGCAAATACAAAAATGGCGATATCATTCCGCAGGTTACTGATTCCGTTGCATGGCTAACGCTTACAACCGGAGCCTGGTGTTGGTACAAAAATGATTCTGCTACTTATGCTGCCAAATATGGAAGGCTCTATAACTGGTATGCCGTCAACGACCCTCGTGGCCTGGCTCCTACCGGTTATCATGTTCCTACTGATTTGGAATGGAATGTTTTGGTAAAATGTATAGATCCATCCGCAGATACCTCACTGTCAATACAAAGCACAACAGCAGGTGGCGCATTAAAAGAAGCCGGCACCGCTAACTGGGTAACACCAAATACCGGAGCAACAAATAGTAGTGGTTTTACAGCGCTTCCCGGTGGATTAAGGAGTAGTACAAATTCAGGATTTACAAATATAGGTATATATGGATATTTTTGGACTACCTCTGAATCTGACCCTACTTCAGCAAAATATCATCGCCTGTTTGCGCAGGACACAAATGCTTTTAGAAGCACCCGGCCCAAAGCAGCAGGATTGTCTGTAAGATGTGTCAAGGACTGATGAAGAAATTATTGTTTTCACCCTTGCAGGTATTGCATTTCTGATAATACTTGCAAGGGTGAAATTCATTTTGAAGAGCTTAACTGATATACAATCTCTCCGTAGGTTACCGGTCGGAGACCTGCATTTCATGTTGTATTGAAGTTACGCTTCGCTTAAACTTCAACTAGCCCAAGCAACACACTTACTCTAGCGGGGTTGATAAATAGCGGGTACCCGAAGTGGGGTCTCTTGGCTTACACACAAAGGCTCAGAAAGATGAACCCGCTATGACAAAAAATTATGAGCGTAACAATATATTTAACTCTCCCTCAAATAATTTTATGAAGTCAGCATTAGTGTGCACTTTTTGGGTAATAAGTTCAGCAAAGGAGGCTTTTAACTTTCCAAGTTCTCTTTTAAAGTCACGCCTATTCCCTCTGAGCTTTTCCCCAAGTTCTCCTATTTCAATTTGAAATTGTTTATACAACGGTTCATCGAATTTTTTGTAGTAGTCTTCAAGACTTTCTTTGGTCAATTCGATAAATCTATCACCCAATTTAGCTCTTGCTTTCGTGATTCTTTTTGATACTGCTTCTTCTAAGGTTCTCGAATTGTCGATTACCATTAAATACTTCTCGCTATAAAATGGGTTGCATTTCAAGAGCGTATTAAAACGTTCTAGTTCAAGCATTGTGTCATTAAAATCTATTGTTTTGGAGACACCGCTTCCGGAAATAAAAACTATATCTCGTAATAAGCCTTTGGATTTCGCGTCTTCTAAAATTAGTTGGAGCGAATGTTCTTCTAGAATGCAATAGTTTTCGGGATACCCTAAATCAGTAACGTCAGCACCGAGCATTTGCCCCACAATGGTTGCACATTCCTTGCCCTGATATCCTGCACTTTCAGGTATTTCCTTTAATTGGAAGTCACACAGCATTCCGCCTGTCAAAAGATAGGTCTTTTGATTTGGGAAAGGAGCAGCAGCACCTATTACAAACGGACTGTGAGTTGTGATGAAGAAAAATACTTTTGACCGTAATTCAATAGGGAATCCAAGTATCGCATTTTCCAATTCTTTTGGTACTCGTTTTTGTAGACTTGGGTGAAGATGATTTTCAACCTCCTCTATCAAAATAATGATTGCATCAACATTTAATTCTCCCCTTTCATATCTGAATAGCAAATGTTGCGGAAAAACTGATTTAAGAGTATTGAATTTCTTAAACCCTTCAGCAATGAAGGAGATATCAATTTCACGAGTATTATGCGTGAAGAAAAGTTCTGGCGTTTCAAATGCATCTTCTACTTGAGTACGTTGTGGTTCTATTATTCCTACACTTAAGCTTTTTAAAGTGTCATTGAGATTCTCGATTCCTTGCTTTCCAATATGTGGATTGCCATACTGGGGACCAAAACTTGCATGTGAATTTTTATCAGAGTACTGGTTATGATTTCGAACTTCATCCTGCGCCATAGACATCACCATCACATCTAAAGTCCCTACATCGCCTGGTTGGATACCTGGTTGCCATTGTATGTGACGTTCTTTTTCATCTATTGTAAATTCAACAACGCTATTTTCCGTGAAAAAAATCTTGGAATCGGTAGCATTTTTCAAGAAGGAAAGTGCACTTAAAATGCTCGATTTACCACTACCATTTACACCCACTAAATAGTTTACCGGGGAAAAGTCGGTTAAACAGATTTCGTCGGTAATTTGCTTATACAGTTTTATTCGTAGTCGTGTGTCCATGAAGTTATTTTGCGTTGCTAAAGTATCTCATTTTTTACCAAGCTTTTCCTTTTTCCGCTCTGATGCCTTTTAGAACGTAACGCTTTCATTATGAGCCAGTGCACCTTCTTGCATTGTTTACATTTGTTCTAACTTAACACCCGCTCGTCGAAGTGTTTTTGTCCGCGTGGGGTCTCCTGCAAGGGACCCTGCGCTGTTTACAAAAATTGCAATTGATAGCTAAATTAAGGCCTTTAATTGGTCAACGGCATAATTTACATTTGCATTATGTCCACCCGTACAACTCATAGCAATAATGCAGCACTTTATTACATCACCTTCACCTGTCACCAATGGCTGCCCCTTTTGAGACGATAAATAGCTATGATTTGGTTTATAATTGGTTTGACATCATGAAAGAAAAGTATGGCATAAAAACAACTGCTTATACTATTATGCCCAATCACGTGCATTGCATCTTGTTCTTTCCAACAGAACACTTTGACCTTAATAAAATTGTTGGCAATGGCAAACGGTTTATGCCCGCCTGAACAATCATTTGGGCAGGGCTTATGAAATCATTAAAAGACTTGAAGCTACAAATGATTCAAAAACATTATTACACTTAAAAGAAGGACTTACGGAACGTGATGAAAAAAAAGGGCAAAAACACAAAGTTTTTGAAAATAGTTTTGATGCTAAACCAATTTATCACAGGGATTTTTTGTTACAAAAAATAAATTACATACATCTAAATGCTGTTAGAGGTAAATGCCCCCCTGAACGACCATTCGGGCAGGAAAGTTAGTGGAGCATTGGGAAGATTATGAATACAGTAGCGCCAGATTTTATGTGAAAAACAAATTAGATGGATTTGTACCAATTCATTTTGAAGAACTTTCTTGATAGCAGTTACCCGAGCCGTGGTCTCTTAGCTAACACACAAGGCTAAGAAAGAAGACCCCAGCAGGACAAAAACGGGAGTGCCTGTCGTGCCTCCTCCCAATGACGAAAACTAACACTTTACACATCACACTTAACACTTAAAAAAACCTAATTCCACAGATTATCAGGATACTGACCCGATGAAACCAATTGGTCTATACTGTGCTGCACAGAGGGTGCATCTTCTTTGTAGGTAACGCCAAACCATTGTGAAGCGGTTGGAATTACTTTTATTACACCCATTCCTGTCTTAGTATATTTATCCGCTACAATTGGAATAAAAAATTCAGACTTAGGATTGTCTTTACTCTCCTTCAAAAATTCCTGAAACAACTGCTCGGTAACTCCGAATATTTCAGGAGAGAATCCCCAAAAGTTCATACTTACAGGACTATCTTCGCTTACTTCGTGCAGGCCGGTTTCGTCTTCGTAGGTTATTTTACCGGCTTCGTTGCGGTATATTTTTGTTCTTTCATTTATAGAAACAAGATTGCCGTTTTCATCAGCCTGACATACACCGCGGCTTACGCTGCCGTTTTCGCTCAACGTTCTTTTTAGTTCATAACCTATTATGCATTGTGTGGTTGCATTACAATCTTCTGTAAGGAATTTGTAGGCTTTTTTAAATGAATCGCTGCCATAAAAATCGTCTGCATTAATAACTGCAAAAGGTTCTTTCACCGCATCTTTACAACACAATACGGCATGGGCAGTACCCCAAGGTTTTGTTCTGTCAGCAGGTACTTCTATGCCACCTAAATGTGAGTTAAGGTTTTGATATACATAATCTGTCGCTATCTTTCCTTGCAGTTTTGGCTCAAAAATGCTTTTGAAGTTGTCTGCAAATTCTTCACGAATAATAAAGACAACTTTTCCAAAACCGGCACGAATGGCGTCATAGATAGAGTAATCCATAATCGTTTCGCCACTGGGGCCAAACGATTGTATCTGTTTCATACTGCCGTAACGACTTGCCATGCCGGCAGCTAAAATAACTAAGGTAGGTTGCATAAAATATTTTTAAAACTTTGCGAAGCTAACAGATACTGTTTCTTTTGCCAACAAATTTCCTGAAATTACTAAATTGAAATGTTGAACTACCAATTAGCAAACATACAAACGATAGCCGCCGACTGGTTAGTATATCAGGATCTTTTTCTTGATGTATTGCGTTTAGACAAAATTCATCCTGTAGTAAGCGGCAACAAGTGGTTTAAGCTAAAATATTATCTGGAAGAAGCTAAAAAGAATAATCAGGAGGTAGTCACTTTTGGAGGTGCATGGTCAAACCATATTGTGGCAGCAGCATTTTGTTGCCAACAGGCTGGTATAAAATGTACCGGAATTATTCGTGGAGAAAAACCCAAAAATCTTTCCCAAACATTAATTTCTGCAATGGAGTACGGTATGGATTTGCAGTTTGTAAGCCGGGAGGGATATGATATAATGAAGAATGAACAGAGAACAATGAATAGTGAACAGAGAACAGTGAACAATGAAGAACAAGAAACGGGAAACGAGAAAAGGGAAGTGTTTTTTATTCCCGAAGGGGGTTATGGTGCTTTGGGGGCAAAGGGTGCAGCAGAAATTGGAAAGCTTTATGACCTTACACCCTATACCCATATTATAGCCGGAGTTGGTACAGGTACCATGTTGGCCGGACTTATGCTTGGTGCAAACCCCAACCAAAAAATCATTGGCATTAGTTCTATGAAGGGAAATGATAATTTAGAGGAGGAAGTCAAACAATTGTTGAAAGCTGACATAGAATTACCAGATTTTGAGATTATTCATGATTACCATTTTGGTGGTTTTGGTAAACATCCGCAGATATTAATTGATTTTATGAATGAGGTTTTTGAAAAACATGCATTGCCGTTGGACATTGTATATACAGGCAAAACATTTTACGCTATAATTGACCTGGTTGAAAAGAATTTTTTCCCGAAAGGGTCAAAAATATTGATGATTCATAGCGGAGGACTGCAGGGAAATAAAAGTATAGAAGCGAAACTAAAATTCTAATCCGAAACCAAATTCGACAATGGTTCAGTCTAATTTTCTATTTACTATAAATCACTCAAATTTTCGGTGGCCACATTTTTGAATAGTTTATTTTATAAAACTACAGATTATGTCAAATCAGGAAATTGAAAAAAAATCAGACAATCAGGAAAATAAGGAAAGCTCCCTACAGCCCGAACCTGAAACCTTACACACCCCTGACCCACCTAAAAAAATGGAAGGACCGGTATCTACCTTAATGCAAAAAATAAAAGAAGGATTTGATCCCGAAATTTCTAAAGAAGATGCAGATAAGGAGAGGGATGAAAGCCTTTAATTTTGTATTTATAACCAGAATTTCATATTACCAATACATATTGCATTTCTTTTATTCAATGTATTTAAATGGAAACAATTTGATTATAAAAGTCTTAGCATTTTAATAAATGCTCACCCATTATCTTTGCTGCCATAATTGATAGTATACGTTGAAAAAAATTCTGGGTTTCTTTTTTGTAGCATTTATGGCTTTGTCGGCATTTGGGCAAGAATCCTTACCCGGTTTTTCTCTTACAGAGAGAAATGATAAGGTAGTTATCAGTTGGACAAATCCATATCCTAATCTTATACAACTCAACATTCAGCGGTCATACGACAGCTTACGGTACTTTGCAACAGTATTTTCTCCTGAATCACCCAATATGGCACAAAATGGGTATACAGACAATGTAAAACCATCAGGCAGGGTTTTTTACAGACTGTTTTATGTAATGGCGGGTGGTGATTATTATTTTACAAAATCAAAAAGAGCCGGAGTATATACAGGTACAGCATCAACGTCAGGAGATGTAGCTGCTTCAAGAGATATTAAATCAAATGCACTTTCAAACATAGATCCTAACGATCAGCGTTTGGTAAGTGTAAATATTAAAGATGTATTGTACAAGCAGCTTCCTGCTTTTCTTTTCAAAAACTTTCGCGACAGCATTTTAAAACAAACAAAAGATACGCTTTTTGCTATCAATGATTCAATTGTTTCATTGAGCCCATATATTCAAAAAGAAGTATGGCGTGCATCAAGGTATATTTTTGTAAACACTGATGGCTACATCAACATTTATCTTCCAAAAGTTGAGGAGAAAAAATATCAGGTTAAATTTTTTGAAGAAAATGGTAACCCGTTATTTGAAATAGCTCACGTTAGAGAATCTCCACTCATTTTAGATAAGTCAACCTTTATTCATGCAGGTTGGTTCAATTTTGAACTGTACGATGACGGCAAACTAAAGGAGAAAAATAAGTTTTATCTGCCAAAGGATTTTTAGTAAACCACTTTTCTCAAGGAGCATTCACAATTTTAACTTCAAAAACCTTCTCAAAATTTTTGAGCAATTTCGCGGTTACTTCATTCATGGCAACTTTATAGCCCAACTCTTTCTCAAGTGAGGTAACCTGTTTGTTATAAATGCCACAGGGCACTATATAGTTAAAGTAATCAAGATTGGTATTTACATTAAATGCAAAGCCATGCATAGTTACCCATCTGCTGCATCTGATGCCCATTGCACAGATTTTTCGTTCGTTGCCAGGTATATCAGCATCTATCCAAACACCGGTTTCGCCCTTGCTTCTTTCTCCCACAACGCCATACTCTTCAAGTGTCAGAATAATGACTTCCTCCAGACTTCGCAAATACCAACCCAAATCAGTTTTAAAATGCTCAAGATCAAGTATTGGATATCCTACCAATTGACCGGGCCCGTGAAAGGTTATATCTCCTCCCCTGTTTATTTTAAAAAAATCAATGCCTTTCTCTTCCCGTTCTTCTTCTGAAATCAGGACATGACTTAACTTTCCGCTTTTGCCTAAAGTATAAACCGGGGTATGTTCTACTAAAATAATTTGATCAGGGTAAATCTGTGGATTTTGTTCACCAATATAGGCTTCCTGTTGTGTTGCTGATTTATGCTTTATTTTCCGGGCTAAAATAATTTCCTGCATTTCCCAGACTTCCTTAAAAGCTTTATTATTCCCCAAGTTGTTTATTATCAGCGTTTTTTCCATACTATAATGTAAAGGTAAATGTTACCGGCGTTCATAAATAATTTGAAAAATTTATAGTAAGTAAAATAGGATAAAACTTGGCATGTTTATTTAACTATAGAACTTAGGATTAAAGATGGAAAATGAGTTTTAGGGTAGGTTATAGATTAGATAGTTTCAAAAATCCATGACAAGAAAAACTACAAAAGGGCAGTGAAAGTTTCACTTGCCCTTTTTACATTAATCCTATTTTCTGACTGTGTTCAATTGCATTTTTACTATGTTCAAAATGACAAACATTTACCCCGGCATCCTTTAACCTTTTAATACTTTCGGTCACTTTCAGGTGATTTTTATCGAAAACATTTCTTAGATAAACAGCTATAATTTTTTCGGGAAAGTATTCAGCAATGCTTGCATAAATCTCCGGATCCATTTGACTATCATCGCCTAACAAAACAAACTTTTGTAATGGAAACGACTCTATAATTCTTGCTATTCGCATAAACTTAGTAGAATGATTATTGCCGCCTGTATTCCATAACTGACTAAAGCGTTTAGCTGTACTTAACAAATAAACCCCTTCGGGTAAATTGTTTTTTCTGCAGAATTCTTTAATAAAATCATACAGATTCCATTCGCTGCTGGAAACGTAAAAAAATGAATTTGCTCCATCTTTCATTTGTGCTTTTGCTAATAGGTTGTAATGCCTTACTACACCATCAAACGGTTTGCGGCTATGAGCATTTTTTGAAAGCAAAACATACAGTTTTCTAATAAAACTGGAAGAATAAGAAATTAAAAAGGTATCGTCTATATCAGAGATAAAAGCTAACTGACTTATATGGGGTATTACCACCCATCCAAGGCCTTCTGCAATAATCAGCGGCAAATCAATACCCGGTTCATAATATTCCACCTTAACCTTATGCAAACCGGGTGGTACAGTGATTGCACAATTACATTCAATTCTAAAAAAACCGTCATGCGCTGTTTTGTCTTCAAATATTTGTCCGTCCCAATGAACCCTAACCCGGGCATTGGGTATAGGCACAAGCATAAATGAACGCAATAATGCAAATGCGTTAGTCCAGAAATTTGATCTGAATTTTTTTCGGGGAATTGGGCTTATACTTAGAACATGACCAAAAAGTACAATTTTTTCATCATTGCCATACCCATGATATACCTTTACTACGGGATCATTTGTAAGGCGAAACAAATGAAATATTGCTCTTTTTATTTTGAAAAAAAGCTTTTTAAGCTGAAATTGTAAAACTGATATATACCGCATAAAAAAGCCTGTTAACCAAACATGATGACTGAAACAACCGAGCCAAATATATTGTTTGTAATTAACCCAAAGTCGGGTAGCCAAAAAAAAGATTATGAATCTGTGATAAAAAATTTCTTTTCATCGTCAGGTCATCCTCTGCATTTCTATTATCTCAAAGGTAAAAATGATGATCTTGAAATAGATGAAATTATTAAAAAAATACAACCACAGATTGTGACAGCAGTGGGCGGAGATGGTACGATCTCTCTGGTTGCTAAAAAAATATTGGGAACCCCGATTAAACTTGGAATAGTGCCCGCCGGTTCGGCAAACGGCATGGCCAAAGAGCTAAACATTACTGAAGATACTGAAGAAGCCCTACAAATAATATCAGCAGACTATTCAAAAAAGGCTGACGTAATATTTATCAATAACCTTTTGTGTCTTCATCTTGCTGATATAGGTCTCAATGCCAGATTGGTTAAGTACTTTGAAGAGGGCAATATGCGGGGCCATTGGGGGTATGCAAAAGTTGCTTTAAAAGTTTTTCTAAGCCAACGATATATGAAGGTTAATATCAGATACGGCACAAACAATATACACAGAAAGGCACTTATGGTAGTATTAGCCAACGCAAGTAAATATGGCACCGGTGCTGTCATTAATCCCAATGGCAACCCTTATGATGGTTTATTTGAGGTAGTAATTATAAAACAAATGGGATTTATAACCTTACTGAAAATGTGGTTTAAACCATCGGGTTTAAGCCCCGATCATACAGAGATTATACAAGCACATGAAGTAAGTATTCAAACCCAAAGAAAAATGCATTTTCAGGTAGACGGGGAGTATATAGGAAAAGTTCAAAAAATAAATGCGCATATTGTGCCTTCGCAATTAAATATTATTGTTCCAAAAGAGGTATAAATAATTCATGTTTTTATTCTTTTCAAAACTTACAGCTTTACTCATTTCACCAGCTAATTGGTTAATTGTATTATTCGTTTGGTGGATATTTACCAAATCTAACCGCATAAAAAAGAAACTCACCTTTGCAATTGTATTGCTGTTTTTTGTATTTGGAAATGAATTTCTGTTTAACAAACTGGTAATTGCATGGCAACCCGGTCCGGTTGTACTGACTTCAAAATATGATGCCGGTATATTATTAGGCGGTATGGGTAGTTTTGACAAAGCAGGCAATGGATACCTGAACAATGCCTCTGATAGATTTATAGCAATTTGCACACTTTATAAAACAGGCGTGATAAAAAAAATAGTTATCAGTGCCGGTAACATTGATAAAGAAAAACCCAATGAAGCCGCATTTCTTTCCACAAGAATGGTAGCGTTAGGCATTCCCATTTATGACATTTCTGTAGAGGGAAGATCAAGAAGCACTTTTGAAAATGCATCTTTTACAAAACGAATGATGGATTCATTAAAGTTGAATCCGCCTTTTGTTTTGGTAACGTCTGCTGTACATATAACCCGGGCAGTTAGCACATTTAAAAAAGCAGGTTTAGATGTAATAGCCTACCCGTGCAACTATTCCGTTATTAACAGACAATTTTCATTCGGCGACTATTTGATACCAAAGCTTTACATCATTAACGATTGGAGCTTTTTTCTAAAAGAAGTAGTTGGTTTGGCAGGCTACAAATTATTTGGCAAAGCCTGATAATCCTGCTTTTAGAAGTAATCATTGTTTAGACAGGTCATAATATTCCACTAAAGCTTCTATCAATTGAGTATTCTCTTCTTCTGTACCTACGGTGATACGCAGACAGTTTTCGCAGTTCATTTTATGACTAACATTTTTTACCAAAATTCCTTTTTGCAATAGAAAATCAAAAACCGTTTCAGCATCATTCATTTTTACCAATAAAAAGTTAGCATCAGAAGGGTATACGGTAACAATGAAAGGGAACTTTTCCAAAACCCTTTTCAAAGCAGCCCTCATTTGTACCAACTCTTTTATCATGTCATTCACCATGCCTACTTCCTCAAGGGCTTTAAGCAATAGATTTGCGACAGGAATACTTAGACCTCGTGAAAGCTTAAACCTTTGCATCAATTGTATTATTTTCTCGGATGCAAAAGTCATGGACACCTGTAAATCAGCTAACCCCCAGGCAATATCAAAGCTTTGTAAAATAATCAGGTTTGGGTAATCCTGAAGTTCAGCTAAATAGGATTTTTGCCTGGAAAAGTTTACATATGTTTCATCAATTACCACCAATCCATTGAAATTATTCAATACCATTAATATATCTTCTCTATGCATTGCATTCCCGGAAATATGATTAGGTGAACCAATAAATATGATTTTACTATGAGCGTTTTCTACTTGTTCAATATGAATAAGGTCTAAATGAAAATCAGGCAATAATGGTACATTAAACACTCCTACATTGCACAAAATAGCAATATCTTCATAATTCATTTCATCCGGTGAAATTGCAATTATTTGATCAATACCAGGATTGCAAAATAGCTTTAATAAAAGATCAATAGATTCATATTTGCCGTTTCCCAGAATAAAATTTTGCGACGATACTTTTTTAATTGCTGCTAAAGAAGAATTTACAGCTTTATGTTCTTTTGCAGGAAATCTGTGATACCAATTGATTAAAGGTGATCCCAGGGCATTTTCATTAGAATTTAATAGGATACCAGGTTTTTCATCGCTTTTAATATCAGGAACGTTTAAAGAGATATATTTTTTTAAATGAAAGTTTAATAATGAAATAGGATCAAAAACCATGATTAATATCTTTAGAAAAACTTTTTGAGCTAAAAATGAAGCAACTTAACTGAAATCTGCTTAATTTCAGTTTATATTTTTGTGATTTTTCAGAATAGAATCAGTTATTTTATCCTTTAATCAAATAGTTTGATGATCTGTAATTAGACTAAATTTATATTTATAAATATCTATTTTTATTCAAATAAATATTTGCTGTTAAAAAATCATAATTTGGCTTTTTAATCTTTGTAGTAATGAAAAATTTCATACTTCTATTTTTATGGTCTCCAATTATATTACAGGCTCAAAAAGGTATTAAATTTGAGCACAACAAGACCTGGGGAGAGCTAATAGAACAGGCAAAAACAGAAAATAAATATATTTTTGTAGATGCATTTGCAACGTGGTGTGGACCCTGTAAATATATGTCTGCCAATATTTTCACTAAAGATGAAGTAGGCGAATTGTACAATTCCAGCTTTATTAATGTGAAAATGCAAATGGACACTTCTTCAAAAGATAATGAATGGGTAAAAAAATGGTATGCTACGGCACATGACATGGGCAAAAAATATGGCATTGCAGCATATCCCACTTTCCTCTTTTTTAGAAGCGACGGAACAATTGTACACCGCCTTGTGGGATCAATGGAAGCAGATGTATTTATAAACAAAACCAAATTTTTACTAGAGCCGGAAAATCAATATTATTCCATGGTGGATAGATATAGAAATGGACAAAAAGATGCAGATTTTTTGAAAAAACTTGCAAATGCTGCAGAAGAGGCTTTCGATTCTGAAATCATTACACAAGTAGGAAATGATTATTTATCCACTCAAACAAATTTTCTAACCGAGGAAAACCTGGATTTTATTTTCCGGTTTACTAATAGCAGTAAGGACAAAGGTTTTTCTGTTTTGCTAAATAATGAATCTCAAATTAATAAAAAACAGGAAAATACTGTTGCTACAGAAAAATTGATTGAAATTATTACCCGTGAGGAAATAACCCCTTTTTTAAAAAGGAAAGGTCCAAAGGGACCTGATTGGAAAATGATCAATATGCTGCTTACAAAAAAATATCCTAATCAACAGGGAGAAGTCTTACTAAATGGTAAATTAACCTATTATCAAAAAACTAAAGATTGGATAAATTTTGGAGTGGTAGTGCAACAATATATGCAGAAATACGGTCAAAAAGCTACGCCTGCACAGTTAAATAGCTTTGCATGGACAGTTTTTGAGAATTGTAAGGATAAATCTCTTATTGCTTCAGCCTTGGATTGGAGTAGAAAAGCATGTGAAACTCTACCCGACCCGGCATTTCTGGATACTTATGCAAACCTGTTGTATAAATCAGGCAAAAGAGAAGATGCTATTATATGGGAACAAAAAGCAATGATGCAGGCAGGTGAAGAAGAAAAAGAAGACTACAACATTGCAATTGAAAAAATGAAAAAAGGAGAAAAAACCTGGAAAGAGTAACATAAACAATTCAAAAGCCTTTGAGTTCCAATCAACCCTAAATCTGGAAAAATAAAGGCCTTTTAGTTATATTTAAAAATAAAACAAGAGGGTGTCTTATGAAACAAAATAATAAAAATGGTGCATTTACCTGGGCAGTTGTATTTGCCTGGGTATTCGGCATAGTTGGTGTAGCAGGTGTTATGTACATGTTATTTACCAATGAAGATTATAATGGTATGGGAGGAGCAAAGTTTGACTCCTCATACATTGCTCAAAGTGATGTTAGTAGTTTGGATAGCCAAAACAAGGATAGTTACAAAGATGAAGCATTGGTACCTAAGGTCGCAGATAATACCCCGAAAACGCCTTCAGAAAAACCAATTGTTAAAACAATAGAAGCCCCGCCGGCTAAACCAATTGTAAAAGCATCTGAACCAAAAGAAATTCCCCCTGTAGTAAAGCCTGCACCTGTAGTAGTAAAGCCTGCACCTGTAGTAGCAAAGCCTGCACCTGTGGTGGTAAAGCCTGCACCGGTGGTTGTAAAATCTGCACCTGTGGTGGTAAAACCTGCCCCTGTGGTGGTAAAACCTGCCCCTGTAACAGCAAAGCCCGCCCCTCCCATTGTTAAAACACAACCTGCCGTATCTAAACCAACGACTCCGTCATCGGCGAAGCCTTCTGCCCCATCCTATACAGCAACAACTGTAAAACCTAAACCATCAAAACCACGAGCTGATAAAGTCATGAGTGATGGAGAATTGCAACAATTGCTAACCCGTATAGAGCAACAGGGAGATGAAAATGGGATTTATGCTAAATGCGTTCAATTGCGCGGTACATCCGGAGGAAATAATAAAACTGCTCTTCAACAAATAGAAACTTTTTTAAGAAGTAAAAAATATTCTATTGCAGGTAGAGAAACAACATCATCTGACGTAAACGGTATAAAAATAACACCTGGAAATGGTTGCATGAGATTAACCGTGGGCTCATTCTAAACCTCATCATTAAAATTTTCTTTTTGAAAATAGCTATAGTAAAAGAAACAAGAGAACATGAAAACCGGGTAGCCATTACTCCCGGTGTTGTAAAAACGTTAATCAAAGCAGGTTTTAATTGTACTATAGAAAGTAATGCTGGCGTTAATGCCGGTTTTACTGACAACGCTTATGAATCAGCAGGAGCTATTGTAGTTAAAGAAAAACATTTAATACTTTCCAATACTGATTTTTTATTAAAAGTAAACCCACCTACTAATGAGGAAATAGCTCACCTTAAAGAAGGTGCATCAACTATTTCATTTCTATATGCCCATACCGTACCGGATTTACTTATAACATTATCATCAAAAAAAATTGCAGCATTTGCTATGGATGCAGTGCCCCGCATAAGCAGGGCACAAAAAATGGATGCGCTTAGTTCACAGGCAAACCTTGCTGGTTATAAATCGGTTATTTTGGCTGCCAATGCCTTAGGTAAAATTTTCCCTTTAATGATGACTGCTGCAGGTACAATTACTCCTGCCCGCATATTAATATTTGGAGCAGGTGTAGCCGGATTGCAAGCCGTAGCTACTGCTAAACGGCTAGGTGCAGTAGTTGAAGTAACAGATGTAAGAGCTGAAACCAAAGAACAAGTAGAGTCATTGGGAGGCCGTTTTCTACAGGTTCAGGGAGAAGGGGTACAAACACAGGGAGGGTACGCAAAAGAGATCTCTGCCGAATACCTGCAAAAACAAAAAGAAATGGTAAGTAAGCATTTGGCTGATGCTGATATTGTAATTACCACTGCACTAGTAATGGGCAAAAAGGCACCCATTTTAGTTACGGAAGAAATGGTAAAATCAATGAGGCCAGGTTCTGTTATTTGCGATATGGCTACAGAAAGTGGTGGCAATTGCGAGATAAGTGAATATAATAAAACAGTAGTTAAGCATGGCGTCACTATTATTGGTGAAGCCAATCTCCCTTCTCTTTTAGCTGTAAATGCAAGTGAATTATATGCACAAAATTGCAGCACACTTTTGATGCATCTGGCAGACAGCAAAGGATTAAAATCTCAACCGGAAGATGAAATTACAAAAGGCTGCCTTATTACTTATCAGGGTAACCTTGTTCATGAGTTTACCAGATCTATACTTCATAAATAATTCTTTGCCTTACAAAAGCAAAGTATCTTATACATGTTCTTAACCCAGGTTTACAAATACAACAAAATGCTTTTTGCTGTCATGCTATTCTTTGCAATAGCTCAACTGTTTGTAAATTATAAGAGAGGCCTGGTAGCAACCCCATTTTTCCATTATGGAATGTATAGCCACAAAATAAATATTGAGAAAAAATATGAAGTAATTGAAGTGGAAGTGGATGGAAAAATACTTAGTGGCAAAGACTTTGCACCCCATAAATGGGATAAAATAATATTGCCGGTTGTGTATTTCATGAATATAAAACAAAGCAACCAAGTATACTATAATGAAATTAAAAGATTAACAGCTATAGTACATCTGACTACTCATGAGGAATATTTTATTCAGCAATGCAATATCAATTCATTTGAAATCTGGTATAAAAAATACCTCGAAAAAATTGTTGGACATTCTATAGTTAATTGCACAATACAACTTCACAATTACAATTTTTCCAATTCCACTCTACAACCTACCGATTCGATAAAATCTCTGAAAACACTATGCAATTAACACAAAAACATAGGGATAGTTTTGTGATATGGTTTTGCATATTGTTTTATCTACTAATGATTTATAAGTGGGCAAATGGTTTATTCCTTTATCAACTGGAACCACATATATTTAATACCCGTTTTGATTTTACTACCTGGCTGCTAATGAATACAGGCATTCACAAATGGCTCATAAACAACCCTGCAGGCTGTTTAACCATGGATATAACTTTTTACATCTCGCCATTATTATATTTGATATTATATAAGACGAATCAGAAATCAAGTTTAATTTTTGCCGGTGTAATGTTGGTGATCAATTTCACCTACCTGCAATGTTATACATTATTTCCTGCTAATAGTATTGAGAGTTTTACGGCATGGTTGCTTTTCCCTTTATTATTAATGATGCCAACAATAAGCAGCTTCTATTTTGTATTAAATGGGTTAAGATATTTCTTCCTTTTTGTTCTATCCTCGGCTGCTATTTGGAAGTTTGTTCAGATGGGTATTTTTAATCCGCAGGAAATGAGTGGCGTTCTTCTATATCAGCACAAAGAATTTCTGGTGTCCTCCGCAAATACTTTTTATACAACATTTATATATTGGCTTGTTAATCACCCGACTATAAGCTTTGGGCTTTATGCTATAGCTACAGGTTTAGAATTAATTTTTTTAGTAGGCTTTATTAATAAAAAGAAAGACAACTATTTAATTCTTCTCTTTCTAATTTTTCTGGTAATGGACTTAATTATAATGCGTATACCATATTGGGAACTTTCACCTTTTGTACTAACCCTTATCTTTGGCAGGTTTAATAGACCAACAACTTATACACAATAGTTATTGAATCATTCTACGGTGAAATACCTTGTATAGACGGTAGAAGCCACAACATCATTTTTCTGTAAAATTAGGTTTGTATCTGTTAGAGATATGACTAAATAATAAGTATTGGGATCAAGCGTATCATCAAAATAATATATTCTATCAGGTGGGGTCAATTGGAATGAACGTATTTGTTGTGGATTGCTATAAATAGTATAACTGGCATCTGCATGAAATTTTAGATCTTCACCATTTCCTTTTCCTATTGTCTGTACTGTAGTTACGCCCCCGGTTTTTGTTTTTATACTGTCACAAATCAGATATTTTTCCAAAATTTTTTGAAAGTTCAACACCAATGGAGCGTTTTCCTTTTCCTTTTTACAACTAACAAAAAGTACTAAGCATAAAAATGGTATTAATTTCTTCATTGTTTTAAAATTTCATTCGCAATTTACATCAGATTGAGTAAATGCTGTAAATTATAGCATTTAATTATAAATGCATAAACTGATATTATTAACTGTCAGATGATACTTTGTTTCTTGAAATATTGGCAAGATAAACCCCAACGAGTATCACTATCATACTGATTACCTGCAAAAGAGTAATATGCTCACCATAAAATATACCCCATATTACAGCTACTAAAGGGATACCATAAGTTACCATTGACGCAAACAACGCTCCTGACCTTTTGAGTAGCATATAAAACATGATATTAGCTAAAGCAGTACCCAAAACGCCTAAAATTGCACTTGCAAAAGTTGACCATAAAACATTTGGGGTGGTTAAAGCCAAATCAAAATAGCCTGTAAAAATCAAGATAATAATACAAGGAATTGTAAGAAATGAGAAGGCAATAATCGCAATGTTAAACGAGCCAACATCCTTCATATACTTACCTATGAGATTTACATTTACACCATACATTAAAGTGGCCAGCAAAACTAAAGAAGTGTAAGATAGATTTGTAGTATCTAACCGCCCATTGCTTATGAATAAAAGTAAGAGCCCGAGAAAACCTATTGTAATACCAATAATCTTTTGTCTACCGGCTTTTAACTCAAAAAACAGCATTCCAATAACAATAGTAAACAAAGGGGTCAGGGCATTTAAGATGCCAGCAAGAGAACTGTCTATTTTGGTCTCTGCAATGCAAAATAAAAAGGCCGGAAAAAAACTACCCAATAGTCCGGCAATTATAATGACAGGAATTGTTTTAGCAGGTAGTTTCTTAAGGGCAGAAAAAGAAAACGGCAATAATATAATACCGGCACAAAATATTCTAATAGCTGCTACCTGATATGGCGTAAGGGCTAACATGCCTTCCTTCATTAAAATAAATGAGCTACCCCAGATAATACACAATGAGACAAATAGAAACCAATCAAATATTTTCATGCAGTGGCAAAGGTGAAACTTTTATTAGAATAACCCTATTTTTCTACACTTCATTTTATTGAGTCAAAGTTTGACTAGCATTAAGACTGACCTTATCAAATGCATTAAGCTTGTTCAATTGCACAATTGTAGTACTGTCGTCAGGAGATTCTGTGTACATAGATTGAAACTTAGCTCCCCATATTATTTCTTTAAAAGTGTAGGAAGTGCGTTGCATAACTGTGCTGCTGAATACATGGTCAAAACCGGTAAATTGTACATACAATTCTAAATCAGCTGTTTGCATATCCTCCAGGGACAAATGAAGCAACGGACTTTCCTGGTCTATTGGATGTACAACTGTCCAATTCATCATTAGCGCATCTACTCTGGTACGTTCCAGATTTAATGTATAGAATTTAAAAACAGTCTTTTCATGCTCAATTTCCTGAAAAGCTACATTAACTACTATATGGGCATCTGTAATATGGTGGTTTTGTTTATAAGGTACCAATCTAAACATAAGTGCAATACCATCTTTATAAGGACTTATAAGTGCATTGTTAGAAAATGCAAGGTAGGCCTGGGGTCGTGTAAATCGTCCATACAACAAACCTGTAATTAAAGCAAAAGTCAACAATCCTGTAAGGGATTCAATAGAGGAAATAATATTTGCCAGGTCACCCTGCGGATTTATTCTCCCATAACCAACAGTTGTAAATGTTTGCGTACTAAAATAGAAAATTTCTTTTATTTTATCCCATTCAGTTATTGCTGTAATTCCCTGTAATTGATGAGTGCCCGCCATCAAATACAAGCCTGTAAAAATGCAATTTTCAACAAAATAGAACCCAAGAATAATACCGAGAAATTCTAACATGGATAACTCAAGCAGCCATGAATAAATGCTCATGCCTTCCCAAATAGGCAATCCAACTTTCTTTACGTTAAAAGATCCGTCCTTATTAACAAACCTTCCCCCAATCTGATTGGCCTGTGTACCAAAACCTGTATCGTTGTTGATTTTTAAAACCGGATTTATTTTTCTTCTCAAAGACATGGTGGTTATTTTTTAAAACTCTTAGCTCGTAATACTATTGATGTTATAATACAATTGCATAAAAGTATTTTCATTTTTGCAAAAATGCACTTTTAAAAAGTGAAATACTTCATTTAAGAATACTATTACTAATTCAAATAGTCAAATGTTGAAAGGATATTTCTTAACCAAAATTTCTATGTTTATATTTAATCACATAAAATGAACAATAACATTAATCATAACTTTATCAATAAAAATAATTTAGATGAAAGTACTTACCGCAGAACAGATAACCAAGGCTCTATTTAGCTTGAATGGCTGGAAACAAACAAAAAAAGGAATTTCAAAAACTTTTGTAATGAAGGATTTTGTAGAAGCTTATTCATTTATGACTCGCATAGCTTTTCATGCAGAAAAAATGAATCACCATCCCGATTGGTCTAATGTTTATAATAAAGTTGTTATCAATCTAAATACCCATGATGCCGGAGGAATTACTCAAAAAGACATGACATTAGCAACTAAAATAGAATCGATATTATAAAATATTTCTGATTAAAAGACATTCCTTAAATGAATATTTAGGGATATGATATTATTATTGGAAACAATAAATTTATTATCATCGAAGTGTGGAGCTGCGGCAAAGGGAAGTTTATTATTTGATGCCCCGTAACCTTCCTTAGGTATTCCAAAAATGTTTTTGTCCATTTTGAAATTATTATTTATGTCGTGAAAAACAAAAACTGCATAGGTTCCTGGTGTTACATTAGAAAATACTGCGGTGGCTAATTTGTTCTTTACGCTTACTTCAATACAGGTTAGAGGTGAATTTTTACTCGTAAAAGATAACTCGTTGCTAAAAAGACAAGCCCGGCAAACACCTTCATTACTCTTGATATTGGTAATATTAGCAATCACTTTGGTTTGTGCATTTGATTGAATGACAATGAAACATACACAAAAAATAAGTAAAATAAATTTGTTCATTTTTTCTTGCTAAAGGGTAGTGCAATTTTACATACTTCTTTTTACATAAAAAGTTAGAATTCAAATCAATCACATAAATTTATTTCCACACCATTATTTTTACAAAAAAAACGAATGAAAAATATTATACCGGCCTTATTACTTTTCATTTTCTGCAATAACCTGTTTAGCCAAAAAAAATTGTTAACAATAGAAGATGCATTGGTTAAAAACAGAACTACATTGGCCGCGGAGAACCTAAAACAACTTCAGTTTATACACGGAACGGATGATTTTGTTTATTTAAAGAAAGATGGCAATAATGAATATTGGGTAAAAAATAATTTTCAAAGTAAGCAAGAGCAAACTTTTTTAACCTTAACCAATTTGAATGAACAACTTAGAAGTTCCTCATTAGATACATTTACTTCAATGCCTGAAATCAGGTTTAATAAATCTAATAATTGGTTAATAGTAAACAAAGGAATGAAAATATCAGTTGATCCGCTTACAAAAAAAGCAACTTTACTAATAGATAAAATAACAACTTCAAAAACTAATGTAGAGGAAAGCAATGCAGGTTTGGTGGCCTATTTAGATAGTAATAATCTTTTTATTAAAAATGTTTCTTCAATCAAACAAATAACTACAGACGGCAGTAGTGATATTGTTTATGCATCTTCTGTTCATCAAAATGAATTTGGAATTACGAAAGGAACATTCTGGAGCAACAATGGCCGCCAATTGGCCTACTACCGCATGGATCAGTCAATGATACCCGATTATCCTATTATAGATTGGACTACACGACCCGCCAAAGTAAACATTGTGAAATACCCTATGGCAGGTGATAAAAGCCATCATGTTACCTTATGGGTGTATAATGCTGTAAAGGATGTTAACATTCAAATAAAAACCGGTGAACCTGCAGAGCAATACCTTACAAACATAGCCTGGAATCCTGATGATAAATCTATCTTTATTGCTGTACTCAACCGCGAACAAAACCACATGAAGCTGAATCAATATGATGCTTCTACCGGTGAATTTTTAAATACTTTGTTTGAAGAAAAAGATGAAAAATATGTTGAACCGTTGGTTCCTATGTTGTTCTTAAAATACAATCCAAAACAATTTATATGGCAAAGCAACCGCAGTGGTTTCAACCATTTATACTTGTACAATATAGACGGATCACTTGCAAAGCAACTAACATCAGGTGAGTACGAAGTACTTGAAGTAAAAGGGTTTGATGAAAAGGGAGAGAAACTGTATTATGTTTCAACAGCGTTATCTCCAATTAGTAAAAATCTGTTTTCCCTTAATCTGAAAAATGGATTGCTTAATTGTATAACATCCAATGAGGGTATTCATACAACACAGATAAGCAGTAGCGGAAAATATATTCTGGACAATGAAAGCAATGCAACAAGTGCAAGAATAGTGAGACTGATTGAAACTACATCAGGAAAATCAAACACCATATTACAGGCCAAAAACCCTTTAGCAGATTATGAGTTGGGTAACATGAGCATTTTCACCATTCCAAACACTTCGGGCACATCGTTGTACTGCCGCCTCTTTAAACCTGTAGGATTCGACAGTACAAAAAAATATCCTGTAGTAGTGTACTGGTATGGTGGCCCACATAATCAATTGATCAATGCAGGCTATAATGGTGGTGCAGGTGACTATTGGTTTCAGTACATGGCCGAGCATGGTTACCTTGTTTTCTCTATTGATGTTAGAGGCAGCGACAACCGTGGCAAAGCCTTTGAACAAGCCATTTTCCGCCATGCAGGTGAGGCGCAAATGGACGATATGATGACCGGCATCAATTACCTCAAAAGCCTTTCATACACTGACCAAAACAACATGGGTTTGTTTGGATGGAGTTACGGTGGCTTTATGACCATAGATTTTATGCTTAACCATCCCGGTATTTTTAAGGTTGCTGTAGCCGGTGGGCCGGTCATAGATTGGAGTTATTATGAAATCATGTATGGCGAACGTTACATGGACACCCCACAAGAAAACCCGGAAGGCTATGCCGCTACTGATCTTACAAAACAAGTGGACAAACTAAAAGGCAAACTTCTCATCATTCACGGCATGCAAGACCCGGTGGTAGTGCAGCAACATTCTGTTCGTTTTGTAAGGGCAGCTATTGATAAAAACATACAAGTTGATTACATGATTTATCCCGGTCACGAGCACAATGTATTGGGAAAAGACAGGGCTCATTTGTATCAAAAAGTAACAGATTATTTTGAGCAATGGTTGAAGTAAAAAATTATTATCTCATTAAGGTGAATTCCAAATTGTCCCTAAAAAGTTGCCCAGGCATTTATGCCGGGGAGCATTCACAGAAAAAATTCCGGCATTAGCCAAACGAAGCGTTTGATAAGATTTGGCTAAAGCCTAAAACCTGATTTATAATCTCCCCGACATAAATGTCGGGGCAAATAAAATCAGGAGGGAATGCAATAGATCCCTTCAACACCAACAACAAAAAAATCTGATAGGATTGCATATTTGCATTCCTATCAGATTTCAATTATTTTTCAATAAATGTCTTTCTTTAAAAACCAGCCCTAGTTATACATCTCCTCTCTCAAAGCCTTTACACGTGGATCTTCAAGGTATTCATCAAAGGTTGAAAGCCTATCAATAATTCCTTTAGGTGTTAATTCTATAATTCTGTTTGCTACAGTCTGAATAAATGTATGGTCATGGCTTGTCAGCAATACAATGCCTTTAAAGTTAGTAGCACTTTCGTTAAAGGATTGAATGCTTTCCAAATCAAGGTGATTGGTAGGTTGGTCAAGAATGATAACATTGGGGTTTTGCAACATCATACGACTTATCATACAACGTACTTTTTCTCCACCGCTAAGTACTTTTGTCTTCTTCATAATCTCATCGCCGGTAAAAAGCATTTTACCTAAAAACCCACGAAGAAACGGTTCATCAACATCTGTAACATATGCCGGCACATATTGACGCAGCCAATCCATCAGGTTAAGATCATTCTCAAAAAACTGATTATTTTCAACCGGCAAATAAGCAGTGGTTACTGTAGTTCCCCATTCTATCTTACCTGTTTCTGCTTGATGATTATTATTCAGCACCTCAAAAAAAGTGGTAACCGCCAAAGGATCCTTGCTAATAAATACAATCTTATCGCTTTTGCTTATGCTAAAAGTAACCTTATCAAATAGCTTTCTGCCATCAACAGATTTACTCAAATTCTCAACATTCAAAATCTGGTTTCCCACCTCTCTTTGTTGTTGAAAAATAATGCCCGGATACTTACGATTGCTCGGTTCTATCTCTTCAATCGTCAGTTTCTCCAACGCTTTCTTTCTTGATGTAGCCTGCTTACTCTTAGAAGCGTTTGCACTAAACCGTGCAATAAAGTCAAGCAAATCTTTACGCTTATCTTCATTCTTCTTGTTCTTATCACTCAACTGACGAGCCATCAATTGGCTACTCTCATACCAAAAGGTGTAGTTACCGGTAAAGATTTTAATTTTTGCCCTGTCCACATCTGCCACGTGAGTGCAAACCGTATCCAAAAAGTGACGGTCGTGACTCACTACCAATACTATGTTTTCATAGTCAGCCAAAAAATTCTCTAACCATCCTATTGTTTCTATATCAAGACCGTTGGTAGGTTCATCCAATAACAAAATATCAGGATTACCAAACAATGCCTGTGCAAGCAACACCCGCACTTTAAAATTACTTGGTATCTCCTTCATCAGGGTTTGGTGATATTCTTCTTTAACACCCAGGTCGTTCAGAAAACTTGCAGCATCGCTTTCTGCAGTGTAGCCACCCATTTCGCCAAATTCACCTTCCAGTTCACTAGCCTTCATATAGTCATCTTCTGTAGCGTCTGGATCCATGTATATGGCATCTTTAGCCTGCATTACCTCCATCATTTTCTTGTGGCCCATGATTACGGTATTCAGTACAGAATATTCATCAAACTCAAATTGATTCTGCCGCAGAAAACTCATCCGCTCACCTTTGCCTATTTCTACTGTACCCTTATTAGGCTCTATCTCGCCACTCAATATTTTAAGAAAAGTAGATTTGCCAGCACCATTTGCACCTATTACGCCATAGCAATTCCCCTTTACAAAATTCAGGTTTACCTCGTCAAACAATACCCTTTTGCCGTAGGCAAGTGTTACATTTTTTACGCTAATCATCTGCTTATAAAAATTCTTTTGAAAATTAATCAGAAAATCAGGAAATTTTGACTCCCCCTATTTTCAGGCCGCAAAAGTAGCAATAGAAGATTAATAAATAAGAATAACTGATAGGTTTAGTAAATAGGATTGTGGGGCTTTCGTCATTTTCAACCGTTTCAGCAGCAGTTCCGGCTATTTCAGGCTTCGCTACGCTTCGGCCCCGCCAAAAATACAAGGCGTGGCTAAACCTTCCATATCCGGCAGCCCGTCAGCTTTTTATTTCTATTCAGCAGTTTGTACAGTTGCAATAATATTATTGCCAATATTTCTGCTTTTTTTTTATTGCAATTATTCCACCTTCTTCAATTCTTCCTCTTTAAGGTTAGCGTCCAATTTGTCTTTTTTGAGGGTAATACGCAATCTGCCAAACAAACTCATGTACAAATTTGCAATCCAAACCAACGAAAAACCACCAATAAAATAGCCTCGCCAATCATCATACAGCAGATGATATTGTGTAATAATCAATATAAACACAGTTACATAATGGCTAAAACAATATTCGCAGGTGAAGAGGTAGAAAAATTTGCGCTGCCAAATGGTTTTGCAATTGGCACACATTTTTTCGCAATACTCACGTGGTTCTCTAAAAACCTCTTCGTGGGTTACTGTCCATGCTATACAAGCTATTGGCATTGAGAGCAGAAACAAATAAAGAATTTGCAGTTTGATTGTTGGGTTCATGTGTAAAAAAACATAAAAAGCATGCCGAGCAGTATAATTTAAAAACCATTGATCAAAACCGCCCCCTTTATTTTAAAACATAATGCTTCTACTTTTTTCGGTACTTCTTTACAGGATTGCGTTTGTGATGAAACAAAGAAATAATAGAAACAGTTTTTTGAAGTTCATCAATGTGAAATATTATTAGATAAGGGTATTTCAACAAAGACAATCCCCTTAATTTTCTATGTGTTTTTCTATACCTGAATGGATCATCACAAATCCTTTGTAAGGCTTCTTCAATATCAAGTATAAAATTATCAGCGGCTATTTACTTCGTTCTTCATACCACAAAAATGCGTTTTCACACTCTTCCGCTGCCCGGGGATCAAAAAGATACTTATAAACCATCTTTAACTTCTTTTTGCCCTGTGAGAAGAAAGTCTGCTTTTCATTTCTGCAGGTGTAACCATTTTACCCCCTTTCAAATAATATTCAACACGTTTATCCAATTCCGCTTTGTATTCATCAGTATATGGGGACTTAATATCTTTTAGTGAATCTTCGAGCATTATAAACATTGCTTTCAGCTTTTTGTCATCTGCTATTTCAAGAAAATGATGTAGTTGTTCGCGGATTGCTGCTGTGGTCATAATTAAAAAGTTAATGTACAAATTTACAAATAATGGTTTTACTATTCTTATGCTTTTGATATTTTACATTGATTGACCATTAACTACCATAAAATTTTTGCAGTAAAATTGATGTAATTGTGTTTTTCCAAAAACCTTACCCTTCCTTCTTCACCAATACAACTTTAGCCCTGTCAGCCTTGTACATATCGCTGTAAAACTTCACCAATTCTTTATAATCAGCCTTAGGAAATCGGCCTGATTTTTTATCAAAAGACCTTACCATAGTCACTTTATTGCCTACTACTTTATAATCAATTTTATAAGCACCAAATTTTGAATTGACAGTTGCAGGCTGTGGCAACGACTCGGTTATATATCCATTGGGCAAGGTAATTTCTACAGAATCAATATCACTAAACTCATAGGGAAGGTCTATATCATATTGCCGCTCTTCATCTTTTAGTTGCAAGCTTGTTTTATTCATAATATTTGGCAAAATAAATATGCGCTTACCGCTAACCTGTGCATAGTTCTCCGCCACCATTTTAAGGGTTTCTGAAAGTACCGGCAATCTTGATGGTGTTGACTTGTAATCGAACGAAGTAATATCATAATTAGGGAGATCTATAGCTTCTTTAAGATGATCTAACTGCTCTTTTTTGGTATGCGCATTTATATAACTGAACAATTCATCTTGTTGTAGTGCTTTATAATCAGTAGCCACATCAGCAATCAGTTTTCCTGATTCGTCAAGTGTGGCTTTTATGTGGCGGCTTTGCACGTTATCTTTCAATTTATAATTTGGGGAGCGAACCAACTTACCACCTTCTTCCGTTATCATTAATGCATACCTGTCTGCCGTAAAATTACTAAGATAACCGGCAGGTAAAGAATTGCTTGTACACTCTAGCCAAACGGTATCTTTAGCCAAAGGCACAGATAATATTACGTGGTTAAATTGTTGTGAAGGAAAATCCTGTACTAAAGATTTTTTATTTCTACCAGCCTTAATTAAAGTGTAAACAGATTTAATGCCGGCCTCCTTTAGTAACGAATACATAAAATTAGTGAGGGCTTTACAATCCCCATATTTTTTGGTACCTACATAAGATGCATCAAAAGGTTGCCACCCACCAATACCAAGTTGAATGCTGATATAACGAGTATTCTGCTGAAGGTATTTATACAATATTTCAATTTTCTTTTTAACATCCTTTTCCCCATCAGTTAAATCATGTATTTCCTTTTTTATTTCGTCGGGCAACAGGTCACGGCTTTCTTTCAGGCTATATATAAATTTACCGAAATCATTCCAATTGCTCATATCCCCTTTGTATTTATCAATTTCAAAGTTGGTAGCACCTAAAACAAGGGTAGGTGTTATTCTTTGCCACTCCGGGCTTGCATATTCATCGGGCATACCTGCAATGTTATTTACTTCCCAATGGTAGGTTTTTTCTTTGCCTTCAGTAATAACAGGTTGCTTATCGTATTGAAATGCCTTATAACGAAAAGTATAATCTTTAGGAGCTATTACCTCCATTATACTCTTTTCTACTGCATAGTTATTATCCTCAACCGGCATCCACCCGGGCATAAACATAAGGGTGTGAAATTTAAATTCCACTTCATACTCAACTGTATAAGGATATACTTTGTAATGAAAACTATGAAACTTATAACGAACATCATCAGCCAATGTACCTTCGCTTGTACCACTAACGTCTGCAATGTCAGCATTTTTTAAGGACTTAATTTTCTTGCCGTTTGCGTCATACAAAACTGCATCTACAGACCTTATACTATTTATTTTATCATAGCCTTCGCCCCATACAGCATACCTGTCACCCTTTTCATTTAATATAGTTACCGCCTTCTTGTAATAATAAACGGCGCTACCCGGATTGTTTATTTCATAACGTACATACTCATATCTTTTTACTGCATTTGCATCCTTAAGCAAAGTGGCATTTATAAGACTAACATCATAATTATTATCATTGCCGCCGGCAAATACATGACAGACAAGTCCGAATAACAGAAAAGATAAAATCGATAGGCTCTTCATAACATTATTTTATTTTTTTGAAAACAATCTGCTCACTATGCTTCTTTACTATGTAAGCAAAGAAGTCTCTCAATGTCTGATAATCCTCTGTAAGAAAATTTGCTTTTTTAAGTTTTACTGTAGATCGTAACTGAATAATATTATCACTCTTAGAAATCATGTATTCAAATGAACCTTCATTTTCATTTAGATTAACCCGGGCAGATTTAGGCATTTCTTCTACCTTATATCCTTCTGGAATTTCCATACGTAATATGTAAACTTCATTCATGGTAGAAGGCATTTCAACAGGATAGTTTCTTTCTGCAGCTTTAAATGGATTTTCTTTATATGCCTCTGCAAATATGGGGTCTACATACAGCATATCATCTTTAGTATCCATTGTAAGATTATACTTTAAGGTTACAGGATCTTCAAAACTTTTTAGTGAATCAATTTCAAGGTCGCTCATTTTAATTTCTCCAACATAATCTTTTTTCAATTCTTTTATATAATCAGCCTTTGATTCTTTTGCCAGTTTCTCTCTTAAATGATTCGATTCAAAATCACCCAATTTGGTAGTTACTGTTCCCGAAAAGCCTTCTTTAGCATCGTTGATAAAAAATACATTAGTAACTTTATACTCCAATACAGAGTCCGCACTTAAATCAATCAAACGGGGTAAATCCTGATTGATTAAACGTGCAGCACCGTTGTAACATTCTTCATCCAATTTTCCGAATCCAAGTTTATTATGTGAGGCATCAAGGTAATATTCTTTGTCATCAATTTTTAAGCAACAGATAACATAATTGAGTAAAGACATTACAGGATATATATCGTTTGCCCTTCCATTGTCACGTGTACTTAAAAGTACCGGTTCGGCCTTAAGCCCTTGATTAATTAATGCAGCTGTAAGTAAAAGATTTATGTCTGCTACATTACCATTTTTATTTTGAAATACTTTTTTTATTGGGTTAGACAGATAGATAGAAGAATGGTTGATACAGGTCATATTATCTCTTATATAAGCAAATATTTTCTTTGCCTTGTCAAGCGGTGAGGATGCTGTGCCCGTTACTATTTTCATCTCATCCTGCAACCAACCATTGTTTCGGGAAATGTCTGCGGCAAAATCTTCATCTTTCAACAAATCCTTTGAGACTGCATACCAATTTCGCATAACATCCTGTGAAGGAGAACCGGGAAAGTCAATTTTTGAAAGCTGAAAATCAATTCTTGAAATGTGGTTTTCAAGTGTAGTAGTAAATTTCTCTTCTTTAATAGCAGGTACATTGTTCATACCAAATTTGTGTATGACAGTAGCAGTAGGAAATGTTGCCCCTTTATTATAAAATGTTTGATTGCCATTTGACACATCATTAATATCTAAGGGACGGTCACCAATTTTATTAAAAATAAAATCCAGAATATTAGGAATGGTTACTTCATACTCACTACGCAATACAGGTGCACTGCCCTGAAAGCTCCATGGATGAATGTAGTTGGGAAATGGCGAGTTAAGGGAATAATCAAATTCGATGATTGATCCTTCTTTGATATTAGGGAGCGTAAATTTCTTGACGATATAATATTTATTGAGCTGATCTTTAAAAATTGAGGATTTATCTAACTTATAGGTTTTAACCTGTCCGCCTTCTAAATTGTAAGTGGCAGCGTGCAGGTCTTCTATACGTTCTTCAGTATTTCGGCCAGAATACAATCTGATGCCAATAGTAGCCATGTCAAAAGCATTCTTATTAAGAATGCGTATCCTTTTATGCCTTTTAAAAATTACCGACAAACCACCCTGAATACTTTCATAATAGGAAGACCCAATATCAAACAACACTACAGCATTTGCGCTGCTGTCAATAGAGTAAACTGTTGACTTAAAATCTTCAGGTTTTATGTCGCCGAACCTGGGTTCCTTTTTTTGAGCAAATGAAACCGAACACAATCCTATCAAAATGCACACAACAATCCCTTTCATAATTATGGTTAATTTTTAAGTTTAACAATTCCTCTAAAAAGTTCGTGGGGGGATAAATAAAAACTAAACAATGATATTAAAAGAATAGCAATAAAAAAAATAATTTGAGAAAAAGCTGACTGCTTCAATAATATTATTGATGCTGAAAAAGACAAAATTAATGAGAATATAAAAACATAAATGACCCGTATATGTTTGTTTACACTTACTACATAACTTTGAAAAAGAGAAATGCAAATTATCAATTTTGCCTTTTATAGTTGTACAAAAACCTTCGCTGATGCCGAAGCTAACAATATAGAGCCACACCCTTTAGATTTGCAGTATACTCATGTTGGCAGCAGTTTTATTATTGTGCATATTCTTCTAAGGGTTTGTAATTTCTAAATCTTACATACACCTCCCCACTGTTGCTTTTTACTTTGTACATTTTTCTTTCATTCCCGTTCTTGTCAAAAATACTGACAGTATGAAAGTTCATGTCATTGTCAACACTTGCAAATGCTTTTAAGGTATCTTGTAAAATTCTTGCAAAAACAGTTGTAGCTGTTCCAGTTACTAAAAATGCGTCAATACAGTCAAGCTGCTTATTATAAAGCATGTTTGGAAATTCCTCTGAATTAACTATAGAAATCAATTTTTTTTCCTCGTTGTCATAAATAAAGAGGCGTCTAACTTCATTTGCTCCTCGGGCAGCAGTCGCAGAAATAAAAGTTATGTCATTGAATTCATCATTGTTATAGTCTGATATCTTAGGTTCAAATCCGCTTAAACCAGTACATTCATATAAGTAAGTATTTTGATTATACCAATAATGTGGCCCTTTGGTGTAAAACTTTACAATGACATAAATGTCGTCCAAAACTCTATGCTTTATCAACTCAATTTTAGATTTCCCTTTCTCCCCAATGTTTGTACTGTCAACAAAGGTTTCAATAATTTCTGTCGTAGGGTTTACTGTGTCGGTTAAGATAGCTTTTTGCCTAATCGTATCCAGGACAAAAATCGCTTTGCTTTTGTCGTTATTCTGTTTTGCTGTGCAAGAAAGTATAAATATTGAAACATTAGCGTTGCGTTGTTATCACCCTTAGTTCTTTGAAAGTATTGTCAATATTGAGTTTGCAACGATTAATCACCTAAGACGATTTGATTTTTTGTTGAGAAATAAAAATGCAACTTGCTGAAAATCATTTGTTTATGAATGGCGGCAAATATGTTTTCTCACAAATAATGGATTTAGTCTCCTCCACTTCCTTTCAAACCCTTGTTACACGGCATAAAGGCGATTATAAGGTAAA
>JANPGE010000245.1:0-5820 GCA_031423805.1 Segetibacter sp.
ACATTACCACTAACCGTAGCAGGCATACCTGTACCTGTTGCACCACCTGTAAAGGTATAGTTACCCCCGGTATTAAAGTTTCGGGTAGTTGTTTGTACTGAACCCGTAGCACCACTCGCTGTTATACCTGCCGTATTAGCAGTTGCTAACGTTGCACCACTATTAAGATTAAATGTACCGGCACCCGTCATGGTTGCAGTAGAGTTGAAAGTTATTGTACTGGTAATACCTGAAACAAAACCTTGTGTAAAAGTTCCTGTTACAACCATAATACCGGCTGTAGCAGGTGTAATGGTTGTAATACCATTTACGGTTAATGTAATTCCTGAATTTATAGTTGTAAATCCTGGGCTTGCAGTCAGCGTAAAGTTATTCAGCGTTACCGTTTTATCTACGGTAAATGCACCACCTGCGGTAGCATTGTTAAGGATTACAGTACCTATAGTAAGTGGTGTAGGAAAATTGGTACCAAAAGTCTGAGCCGTAGCACCACTTGTTCCGCTAAGGGTTATGTTACCTGAAGCTACACTTACAGTTCCCGAAACACCTACTGCAGATCCACCACTTTGTATGGCGGCACCGGTACCATTAACAACCAATGATCCACTTGCAGAAACGGCAAGGTTACCTGCACCTGAAAGTGTACCATTTAATGTGGTAGTACCAAATGTAGCCACACCATTAACAGTCAAAGTTTGACCGGCACTTGTAGCTAAAGAACCTCCACCGGTAACTGTTAATAGGTTTAGTGTTACATTAATACCTGCTCCTACCAATGTAGTATTACTTGTAGCAGCTATGGTTAGGTTTACCAAACCAGAAATATTACAAGCCATGGTGGCGTTTTGCGCACCGGTGCCATTCATTGTAAAGGTTTGTGCAGATGATGTTGTTATATTACTTCCTGCGTTTAAGGTAAGGTTGGTACCGGTTCCGATTATATGGCTACCTGCACTTGCACCGCTTAGTATGGCACCGGAATTCATAGTAAATCCACCATTACAGGTAATGGTGCCTGGGTTTAAGTAGTTTGCTGAACTTCCAATAGTGAATAGACCTGTAATGGTAACCGTGGGTGCTGCACCCCATTGAAATGAACCAATACCTGTATTTGTAATAGTAACACTACCAGTTGCACTGGTTAATGCAGAGGCTAAACTAGCGGCAACTACCTGACTTGGACAGTTCCAATTAAAAGTACCCACAGAACCAGAAAACGATGGAGAAGTCGCAACAATATTTGTTACATTTACTATTGATGTAGCATTATAGGTTGCAGTAGGAATTGTACCACCATCTCTAAGGTGGTTATAAACCGCAGCGGCAGCAAAATTTAACGTTGTAGTTGTGCCTCCACTTATTACCCCACTATTATTTATGACACCTGTACCAGCAACTGCTGTATTACCTGTTGTAGTATAAGTAGCAAAAGTATTACTTAGGGTAAACGTACCGGCTATTGCACCCACCCCACCCGAAGCCAGTGTAAGGCCCAGAGTTGTTGTGGTGTTCATATTAAACGTAGAACCACTAGTAATAGAAAGTGCACTTGTAGTAAGTACTGCAGCAAGTGAAGTTTGTAATTGAACATTTGCATTAGTAGAAACCTGTAATTGACCTATTGTTTGGGTAGGTATATTGGTAACAGTTGTGGTTATATTGTCAAATATCAATTTGTCTGAAGTGGCGGGTGTTGTTCGGGTAGGTGTCCAGTTGGTAGCCACCGTAAAATCTGCAGTACCCGTTTGGTTCCACGTATATGTAGGTGGTGCAGTAGTTGCTTGGGTAAAATTAGCAGATGTTGCACTTACCGTACCTTCAGAAGTTGATACAACCTTCCAATAATAGGTAAAACCAGGTATTAGACCTGTTGCTGTATAACTATTAGTACCTAAAGTAACATTCGCCGCAGAAACAAAATTGACATTGTCTGTTGAAACCTGAACTAAATAATTAATAATACCCGTAGTTGGAGAAGCGGCATTCCAGTTTAACGTCATTCCAGTTGTGGTTACCCCCGTAACATTTATGGCAGTTGGTCCGGCAGGTGCTGTAGGGGGGGAGAAAGTTAATACACGTCTTGAGCCATTGGCAGCAGAGTTCAAATTTAATACATTAGAGGCTGCTGTAACTGTAGTTTGTACCAAAGCAGTTGTTGATCTATCTACACTTGCATTTGTTAATGAACCACTATTTATGTTTGTAACGCTTAAAACCTGATTTGCACCTGAACCCCATGAAAATCCTACTTCAGGCGTTGCATCAGTAGCACTAGCAATTGTATTTATGGGCATAGCACCATACACATATTCAACAACACCAGTTGTCTCATAGAACCGCATTTGCCATGTAGCATCATTAGTATAACTTGAAGTCCACATAGTTGTCATATTTCTAAATTCAACCACATAACATCTATTAGGAGCAGTTCCAACGGACTTACCGAAAATACCCCCGGCTGTTCCTGTTCCTAAATCACCGTTAAAAGCGGAAAAACGCGGAGCAGCCAAAGTGCCACCTGCAGCTGTATATATGGATCCTGTTATTACTACAGGAGAACCAAGCTGTAGCAATCCATTAGATGTTGCAAAAAAACTTGTAAAGGGAGTGGCTCCAAAATAAAAGGTAAAACCCAAAGGAATGGCAGCAGCACTGATAGCCTGATCCTGACTAGTCTGGGTAGCTAAACAGTTGGTTGTACCTGTTGACATATCAACTGTATTTCCATTGGCATCTAAAGCTAAGGAACCGGTTGCATTGGTTGTAAAGGCGTAATTGGCTGTACTCTGTGCCATAGACCCGACCACAAACCCAAAAACAGCAATAAGTAATAACGCGTAAATCTTTCTCATACGGGGGTGATTAATTAAAAAGGAAAATATTTTTTATAACAACGCAATAATTCTTCAATAAAACACATTAATTGTTCGAGTTCTTTTAACAAAGTTTGAGCCAAAATTTCACAGAATCTTAGGAGTATAAAAATATACGCTCTAAAAAAGCACAAATCCGCTACAATAAAATTGAATTTTTGCTAAAAATTCATTTCAAATCACTGCTCTATAATCTGCTTAATGCTTAAAAATGATTGAAAACGTTGTAATAAAAGCTAAAACCGAATTGCAATTTAATGATTTGTTGACACAAATTAACTTTTTCAACAAAAAAAAAGTTTTTAACAAACTAACGTTCCGACATCGTTACCGGTAATAATACTGCACTCTTTTATAATTTTTATACGAAATTTGGTGATTTATGGTTTTATTTTTTTAATAAAACTTTATTTCGGTGTTATTTTAGTTGATTTTATAATCTAAGGTATGTATTATTATTAATGCAATATCAACTAAACTTTAGTGAATTGTTGCAGTTATTCCGATTGGACAAACAATATAGTCCAATTCAGCTTTGCCTCATTTGACTATTTGTTTGATTCCATCGGTATAAACCACTGTAAGATTTTAAAAATATTGGCATATTTTGATAATCACATTGGTATTATTTATTATTTCTTTTGTTTATTGCTATTTTTTAAATTATATATATCTATTAAGTATACACAATCACTTTCACCATTTGAAAATAAATCAGATTTTTTAGGACAGTAGTTTTAATTGTAAAATGAAGTTTATACTTTTTTAGTATTGTACAGTTATTGCATTTTATAAAATGCCGGTCTAATTTTAATTGTACCTTATTTCCAAAAAAATATTTTTCCATTAAGGGGGATTTCCTATCAAGACATTGATGGATGGGATGGCTTTTTTGGTTTTTTTAATTATTCCGATCGGACAATAGATATAGTCCAATTCAGCTTCGCTTCATTTCACTATTTGTTTGATTCCATCGGTATAAACCACTTTAAGATTTTTAAAATATTGGCATATTTTAAAAAACCCATTGGTATTACGCCGTCCTTCAAGGACCAATAGAGGGTTACAGATATTTTCATTTTTGAGTAAAGGTTATAACCATGTGATTTGGCCTAACCGGCTACCGCATCCCGAAAAGAAATCAGACAGACAGGCTTTATACCATAACAACATGAGACTTTATTAATTCATCCTTTCTCCTTTAATATAAGGTAGGTAACTTTGCCGGTCATTTTTCTAATATTATACCGTAAATTTTACCCATTAAAAAAGGAGGCAAAATTGCCTCCCTTTTTTTAAAAGAATTGGTGCCTGCCAGGTTAGGTTAACCCCTCGTTTTACACCCTGCTTATTGAATAATACATTCAGCAAGCGGCTAAAACTGTACAGGGCTTAATCTATTAATATGGTTTTGTTGTATTCATTTTTGCCATCGGTTATACGTATAGTGTAACTACCTTTTATAAGGGTTTTATTTATTATAAGCTGCTGTGTGGCAGAACCGCCGGTAAAAGGGAAGGAAGAACTGTATGCCTGTTGCCCGTTCAAACTGTAAATCTTTACCTGATAATTGGCTTTTTCCAAATTGAACATTTGCAGCCCAATTGTATTGCCTTTTACCGGGTTAGGATATATATTTATGCCTTGTGCCCCGGTGCCAACGTTTACTTTTACAATTTTGCTGTATTGCACTTCACCACTTTTTGCGGTGGATTTTAATTTATAGTAGCAAACCCCGTTAGCAGGTGATTGGTCTATCCACTGATACTTAGGACTGCCTGTAGAAGTGGCTTTAATAGCCGCAATCTTGTAAAATGATAAGGGATTGGTAGCTTTCAACACTTCAAATTGCTCAATACCGGCAGCATTGGCCATATCCCACTCTACCAAAATACTGTTATCTTTTTGTGTAGCACCAAAAGAAATCATACTTAAGGGTAGCACACTTACAGGCCTAAGAAAAATACAAAACCGGTTAGCAGATCTTGAGGCCGTATCTGAATTAAGGGTAAAATGAATGGTAGTAGAACCTGTAAGGCTGATAATATTGTCCTGATTAAGGTAACTGTCTTTTAATACGCCTTCCATATTTGGAGGAAAATTGGTACCCTCAAACTTTAGATAGTAATCCGATTGCCTGTATTGCCATATTTTCAGCGGAATAGTATCATTAGTTACTAAAATAGGTTTGCCCTCTACACTCAATAATATGTTGCCGACCGGCAAAGCCATGTTTTCATCTACATTATAAAATTTATATGAGTCCTCGGGACCAATAGCGTTAGTAAAACCATTTTTATACGCTACCACACATCCATCAGCAGTGTTTGAACCACCTGGATTGGTATTTAGTAGTAATTGTATGGTAAGTTTAGACATTCCCGGAGGTACTCCGTTGCCCCCCGTTTGTGCCTGTGCACTCTGCTGTGCAAAAGTCATGAATATAAAAATTGCAACATACGGAAAAAGTTTGCCGGATGATTTTAATCCCGAATGAGCCTCAGTTGCTAAATGCGGACTAATTTTATTGTAACGACAATAAGTGTTAAAAAAAGTTTTCATAGAAACATGGATATTGAAAAATGTAAATTGGATATATAAGAAACATAAAAGTGGAACTGAATATTGTAAAATAAATTTAGAATGTCTTTTTGGGTTACAATTATTATAAACCTGAAGTAATACTCATATTATACCAATGTGATTTTCAAAATATGCCAATATTTTTAAAATCTTACAGTGGTTTATACCGATGGTATCAAACAAATAGTCCAATAACGCGAAGCTGAATTGGACTATATTGTTTATCCAATCGGTATTAGATAGTATTCATTTTTTTGAAGAAAGATAGAAAAAATGAAAAATTGTTGAAGAAAATGAACCCTTTATCAGATAATGAATACAAAAATGTCCTACTATTTAATCATTCTACCGTTCTATTAAATTA
>JANPGE010000246.1:0-22255 GCA_031423805.1 Segetibacter sp.
ACCCGGGTATATGTAATGCCCGGCAATCATGACATCAACAATGCCAAAGCCAAGTTGTACGATGGAAACAATGACTACCCGGCTGATCAGACTTCTGCAACAGACTTTGAAAACATCTATGCCAACTTTGGCTATAGCGAAGCCATAGCACGGGATTCTAACTCGCTAAGCTATGTAGCGCAACTGGAGCCCGGCCTGCGCATACTAAGCATAGATGCCAGCAAGTACGAAGACTATACCAATGGCGATGTGGCCGAAGGCCGCATTAAACCACAAACCCTGGCCTGGGTACTCCGGCAGCTTGCATATGCCAAACAGCAAAACAATACCGTATTTGCTATGATGCACCACAACCTGATAGAACACTATGCAGGCCAGTCTCAACTGGACCCGGGTTATGTGGTCAATGATTGGCAAACCATAACGCCAACCCTGATAGATGCAGGCCTCAGGATTATCTTCACCGGGCACTACCATGCAAACGATATCTCCTCTTACACCCACAATGGTAAGGAAGTTGTAGATATACAAACCGGGTCGTTGGTGACTGCGCCATGCCCATACAGAATAGTGACTGTAAAGAATAAAAAGCTGGAGGTAAAGTCAAACACAGTGCAGTCAATAGCTGCCAGTCTGCCCGGTGGTGTTAGTTTCCCCACCTATGCCGGTGTGTTTCTGTCGCAGCACCTCGATGGATATTTTAGCTACTACCTCGCCAATAACTTAGGCGTGCCTGCGCCATTGGTCACTATTGCAGCGCCGTTGTTTAGGAATGGTATCATGGCACACTTTGCCGGCGATGAGAAAATGCCACCCGATCAGCGGGCCAAAATAAATAACCTCGCCACCATGTCGCAACAGCTGGCCGGCATTGTCACCACGCTTTGGACCGATACCGGCATTAAAGACAATACAGTGGTGGTAGATTATTAGTACTTTCTTTTGCAGGGGGAATATTTGGGGGTAATCGGAATTAGGAATTACGAATTAGGAATAAATCCTCGTTCTAATTCCTAATTTTTAATTTTTTGCCTTTGAAGTTGTTTTCACCTTCAAACCCAGCATAACATAAAAGCTGTTGGTGAAAGTCTATCCCATCGTACGGGAAACACCAACAGGGGCTGCAAAAAAAACTAATAGCGGCGTAAAATAGATTTGCCCCATCAATTCAAAGATGACAATTTTAAATGATTGCTACCACCTTACAAGAAGCCCCGGTCTTAGTTGCTGATTCGCATATTGAATATTGAATGAGACACTGGTCGTTTTCTTTTTTTGCAATTTATTTTCTTTGTAAAAACGCCTGTAGTTTTTTACCACTTGCCTGCCGCTGTAATAACCCAACAAGGCGCCGGGTAGTATATCCATTGCCCAATGCCTGTTCTCGGTCAGCCTGCTTAGGCCTACATGGGTGGCAATGCCGTAGGCAACTATGGGTATCAGCGGTTTGTTTTTGTATTGCATAGCATACACTGTGGCCCCAGCTAGTGTAAGTGTTCGGTGTGTTTGTTTAAGTTTGAGCGCAGCGTAACTTAAATACAACATGAGAAGCAGGTCTCCCGACTGAAAGTGCGGGACACGGTCCGACCGGTAAACTACAGAGTGTATGTTTAGCAGTTAAGTTCTTTATATTAGCATTAAAAATAGAATGGAACAACTATCAAGGCCAAAATTGAATTGGAACTGGTTTATATTCTGCCGGACAAAGGTCCTGGGTTTCATTTTAGATTGAAGTTAGCTTCGCAAAACTTCAACCAGCGGCAGGAACACTTACGCAAGCTGGGTAACGAACACTTGCACTAGCCGGGGCCGGTCGCTGCCTGTTATAAATTTCATCCGCTAAAATAAAACACAGTTTCTTCTTAATACATTTTGTGTGTATGTTTGTAGAGAGAGGATGTTTTTTTACAAACTCTCGTTGCACGTAAGCTTAAAATAACACCAAAATAGTTGAGAATTATTTCGAAAACTTTAAAATATGGAACAACGCTTTTATTTCGACACATCAGTTTTTGGTGGACTCTTCGATGTAGAATTTGAAGAAGAAACGGCTTTGCTTTTTGAAAAAGTAACCTTGGGACAAATTAAATGTGTTTATTCAAATTTGACAGAATCTGAATTGACAAATGCACCTGAAAGAGTTAGAAATTACTTTGAGAATATAAAAGATGAATTTAAGGAAAAGGTTTTAGTTACAGCAGAAGGACTAAAACTTGCACAGACTTATGTTGACGAAAAAGTAGTTGGAGAAACAAGTTTAGACGATTGTATCCATATTGCGACTGCTACTTTGAATAAAGTAAATATGCTTGTAAGTTGGAACTTAAACACATCGTAAATATTTACAGAATTCGTGGATACAATTCGATAAATTTACGTTTAGGTTATCCAATTTTAGAAATTCATTCACCAAAAGAAATTGTAAACAATGGAAACGAAGACTAAAATCGTAAAAGAATTTGACACAGTAAAAACTATTAGAGAAATCAAAGACAAAATTTCAAAAGACATAAAAGGTATGACCTTTGAACAGTTGCAAGCTTATCTTGACAAAACAAAATTGAAACCCAAGAACTCATAGACCAACCGAGGCTACCCTCAACATTAAGAAGAATAGGCGAAAGTCCCCAAACTTTCTTCCATGCACATGGTTTCAGCGGGGGCTTTTGGTTTCCCCTGCTAATGTAAGTGTTCGGTGTGTTTGTTTAAGTTTGAGCGTAACTTAAATAGAACATGATAAGCAGGTCTCCCGACTGAAGTAGGGACACGGTCCGACTGGTAAACTAAGGAGTAGTTGAACACAATTCAAACCAACAGCGCCTGCAAGAAGCTCATAACGGCTTAAAACAGATTTGCCCAATCAATCCGCAGTTGACAATTTTAAATCATCGCTACCACTTTACAAGAAGCCCCGGTCTTAGTTGCTGATTCGTGTATTGAATATTGAATGTAAGGCTGGTAGTTTTCTTTTTTTGCAATTTATTTTCTTTGTAAAAACGCCTGTAGTTTTTTACCACTTGCCTTCCGCTGTAGTAACCCAACAAGGCGCCGGGTAGTATATCCATTGCCCAATGCCTGTTTTCGGTCAGCCTGCTTAGGCCTACAAGGGTGGCAATGCTGTAGGCAACAATGGGTATCAGCGGTTTGTTTTTGTATTGCATAGCATACACCGTAGCCACTGAAAACGCTGAATAAGTATGACCCGACGGAAACGAGCCATAATTGTTTAACCTTAGTGGCTCTCCGTCAAGGGTTTTTTTAAAAACATAAAATGGTCCGCGAAATGCCGGTTCAATTTGTTGGGTAAACGGGTCGGTATAGAAAGGTGCCTGAACGCCGGTCAATATTTTTATTGCTCCACCCAATATGTTTGAGATAAAGTAGGCCTGACTTGCAAGGAGTGTGGTGGTTTCCAGTTTGCGGTCTTTTGACAACAAGCTGGCAGCAAGACCTGCGCCTAAAATGTATTTTAGATAAGGGTCCCCAAACCGGGTCACATACTTACTCACCGAGGCTAGGCCCGGGTTGTTTTGTTTTAAGTTTATAGCATAGGTTTTTATGGGTTGATTAGCTAAGGCAATACTTGCTGAAACTATCGTATATACTCCTAGCTTTAGCCAATCTTTGCCCCGTAAATGAACAGGAAACAAAGCCTGTCGTTTAAAATTGTCTTTGCCCAAAATGTAATAGTTTCTGATGCCCAGCCTTGCGTTTTTGTAATCAATAAGGTCGTTGGTGCTTATTGGCGTGTATGCTTTTTGTGAACTGTCATTTTTTAATAGTGAAGTATCTGCAATTATAGTCTGGGAGCAAACATTCAGCGGAAGGAGTATAATTATAAGAAGTAAGCTTTTAATCACAGGCATTACGAGATTGTTTTGGTTTATTTTCCAAAAGTGGTTGTAAATATCCAATTTCTTGTTCAAAGCTGGCGGGAGTAGTTATTAGGTAGTTTGCCAATTTTAGTCAAATGAAAAAGCCGCCAAAATTCATTGGCGGCTTATAATGTGTATTGGTAAGATGATCTTAGTTAAACAAGTAACGAATACCTAACTGACCTTGCCAACGACTGAAAATGCTCGTATTGTCCTGAAAACTGTTGACAAACGGTATTTGGTTAGCTGCATCCTGATATAGGAATGAGTAACGTGGTTTACCCAGATTAACATCAGTAGGATCAGTTACAAGTCCTTCATACTTCAGGAATGCAGTTGAACTAAATGATTTTGCACCGCCCCAGTTTTTATTAAACAGGTTGCCAATATTTATTACATCAAACGAAACCCTTAAAGTGTGTTTAGTTTTTCCGCTTTTAAAATAAAAATCCTGGGTCACATTTACATCAAGGTGTTTGTAATAAGGAAGCACAACGCCATTTCTTGTTGCTACCTCGCCTCTGTGCTGACTCATATACGGATCTTGTTTGATGAATGCATCTAACTGATTCCAGATTTGTGTAGTGGTACGCTTGTCGCTTATGCTTCCACCACCTGTATTTACCGGAACCAATACTATTTCGCTTTGATCTCTCGGTATGTAAATAAGGTCATTGTTGCCACCGGCACCGTCATTATTTACATCGCCATTGTAAATGTACGACCCCACACCTGCTGGTGCAGCCTCAAATACTAAACCAATAGATGTAGCATAATGTTTCTTATATTCTATTCTATAACTGGCCTGCGCAATAACCCTATGTGGCTGATAAAAATTTGAATAACCCAATTCTGCTGCATTTGGATCGCCTTTAGATGGTCTGTCTCTCCATGTGCTCGCCGCAATGCTACCACCATCATTTATAGACTTACTGTTGCTATAGGTGTAGGCAACACTGGTATATAAATTTTTGAAGCTTTTCTGCGCCTGAAGTGTAGCTAATGTAGAATAACCTTTGTTATAATTCTTCATCAGAATAGCATTGGTAATATTAGGATTAGTTACAGACGCACCGCCTGCACCACTGTTAATGCGTGTAGAAGAGTACCTTATTCTGCCATCAGGACCCACCAACGATGTACCTGTTGATGGAAGATTTACGTTCTCAAAATTAACCGCATTTATGTCTGTGTTGTGGGTATATTCAAAAGTTAATATTACACCGCCCGGCAATTTCTGATCTACACCAATACTTGTTTTAAGTACTTGTGGATATTTGAAATTTTTATCAATGAATACCAGGTTGTAAGATGTATTTGCAGCACCACCGTTTGGTTTGTAGGTATTGATGTTTGAACTAAATACATAAGGAAGTCCTGTCGCAGGGTTTACGGTACCCGAAAAGGAACCAAACTGTACACCATTGTTACTAGCCTGGTTGCTGATATATACAAATGGGGGAGGACCGGAGAATGAACCAATACCCCCTCTAAGTTGTGTTTTCTGGTTGTTAAATACGTCCCAGTTGAAACCAAGTCTTGGTGATATTAAAGCATTGGTGCCGGGGCGCTGACCAACATCATATTGTAAACCATCTCTAAAGAATAATGTTGTAACTGCAGGGTTTGACTCAAAACTATTTTTGAAAGAAGGTATGTCTAATCTAAATCCATAGGTAATATTCAGATTGGTTCTTAACCTTACTTTGTCCTGTGCAAAGAAACCAACTTCTGTGGCACCCGTTTTTGCATAGGGAAATGAACCATCTTTTGTTGCAGCATATTGCAATTGATAACTTTTTGCATTAGCAGCGCCATTTAGCGAAGCGTAAAAATCCTGGAAACTGCTGAATACGTAAGCACCTGCATAGTTTGGTGCAAAGCCGTTTTCAAATTCCTTTTTATAAATTTGAAATCCACCTGTTATTTCATGCTTACCTGCATAAAGCGTTAACACATCTGATGCTTGTGTAATATTTGAGAATAATCGGTTATTGTAGGTGAATGGTTCGTAGCCAAAACTGGTAGCAGTTTGTCCTTGTGCGTTAAGTATATCTACCAATGGGAATTCTGCACCACCCAATGATGCTCTGAAATCACGCAATGCAGAATAGCCAAACTGTAATTTGTTGCTAACCCGGCTGCTGAATTTGGTATTTAACTCCGCTATAAATATGTTGAAATTATTATTGATAGTATATCCGCTGCCGCTAAATGGTAAGCCATTGTTGCCGGGCTGACGGTTGTTGTTCGGGGCACCGCTATTGCTTGCATTAATATCTCTGAAAGATTTAAGATAATTGTATTTTAGTGTAAGCCTGTTGTTACTGTTGATGTTCCAGTCTAAACGAACAGTAACTTTGTCACTTTGTGTGCGGTAGTTGTATCCTTCAAAATCTCCTGCATTGTATGCAAAACGATTCCTTAATGTATCTTTCAATGCACTTAAAGAATCGAAACTCACCTGCGAAACCACACCGGGAACACCTGATTGTCCGTTTCTTGCTGCAACCAACACTGTAGCAGGCTGACTTACTCTTTCCTGTTCGCCACTTATAAAGAAGAAGAGTTTGTTTTCTACAATTGGTCCGCCAAAGGATGCACCACGAAGGCTGTAGTCAAACTGTGCTTTAGGCAATTCATTTGTTTTTACTTTATAGCCCTGTAAATCCGGATTGCGAATGTAAGTATATACCGAACCTTTGAAGGTATTGGTGCCACTACGGGTTACGGAATTAATACCTGCACCCGAGAAACCACCCTGACGTACATCGTAAGGTGAAACACTAACCTGAATCTGCTCAATGGCATCAATGCTTATGGGTTGAGAGTTTGTTTGTCCACCTAAAGTGGAAGAAAGTCCAAATGCATTGTTGAAGTTTGCACCATCTACCGTTACATTGTTATATAAATTACTACGGCCGCCAAAACTTAGTCCATTGCTAGAAGGGGTAAGTTTGGTGAAATCCTGTAAACTGCGGTTAATAGTTGGTAACCGTTCTATTTGCTGACGGCTGATTATTTCCTGACTTCCTGTCCGGTTGCTGTTAATCACATTGTTTTGACGAACACCAACTACAACTACATCTTTTAGCTTAGAAGAAGAAGATTTAAGGATAAAGTCAGCTTTGTACTCCTGACCTAAAAGCAGGTAAACACTGTCTCTTTTTCCTTTTTCGAAACCAACATAACTAACGGTTATGGTGTACGGGCCACCAACACGCAGGTTAGGAATGTTAAAACGGCCTCCACCCCGTGAGGTAGTGGAAGATTGTGTTCCACTTGGAATATTGACTACAGTAATGGTTGCGCCTGATAACGGGTTTTTGCCGTCTGAAATACTTCCTACAATTTCTGAAGTAGTTTCCTGTGCCGCTAATCCCAATGGGAATAATAGCAATAAGGCAAACCTGATCATTTTTCTAATTAGCATAAATCTTATTTTTTGATGTTGCAAAGAAAATACAAGTACGGTTAAGCAATTTTTTTTGAAGTGTTATTAAATTGTAAACGACTTTTAAAACAAAAAGGAAAGGATTGAACTGCAAAGTTATTTGATAAAACAGAAATGCCTGCACTTTTTGTTAACAAATGATAATTAGCTGTAACACCTGCTGCAACTGCATTCTGAAGTTGCAATCAATAGATATGTTCTACAATATGTGCATTTCTTCGACTGGTACAAACATCAGAAAACAATTTATCTTCACCGCTTTATGAAAAATGCTTTGATAAAACTGCATACAGCAGTTTTTTTATGGGGTTTCACCGGGGTACTTGGGCGACTCATTTCTTTAAATGAGGGCTTGTTGGTTTGGTACAGAATGGTGATTACTATTTTGTCCCTATATCTTATAATGCGATTTACGGGTCAGCTACAGCGAGTATCAGCCCAACATAGAAACAGGCTTTTTTTTATTGGGATGATTGTAGCATTACATTGGTGTTTTTTTTACGGGAGTATAAAATACTCAAATATTTCCATTGCATTAACCTGTCTTTCATCAGCAGGATTATTTACCTCCATTTTAGAACCCTTAATGACCGGGAAAAAGATAAACCCGGTTGAAGTGCTATTGGGGTCAATTGGTATTGCAGGTATAATGCTCATTTTCCATTTTGACCCACAGTATAAAACCGGTATCATACTCGGTCTAACCTGCACCTTGCTAAGTTGTATTTTTTCAATTCTTAATAAAAAGCAGGTAGCCCTAACAGCCTCAAAGACAATGATGCTGTACGAACTAACTGGGGGTTTTATCTTTCTAACATTAGTGATGCCAATTTATCTGTACATTTTTCCAACAAAGCAATTGTTGCCAACAGCACCTGATGTATTATGGTTGGTATTGTTAAGTTGGGTTTGTACCATTCTTGCCATGGACTTATCGTTGCAGGCATTGAAAAAAGTTACTGCATTTACCCAAAACCTGACACTCAATCTTGAACCTGTGTATGGAATTGTACTTGCATTTGTGGTTTATCATGAAAACAAGTACTTAAGTAAATGGTTTTATGTTGGGTTTGGGTTAATTGTAATTGCTGTTGTATTGCAAATGAGCAGAATAATAAGAAAAAGAAATTAGCAATTATGTATAATGGATTTGAAGCTTAATGTTAATCAATAAAACAAAAAAGTAGAACCCGAAGATTCTACTCAAAATGTATTTTCAAGGTGAAATGAAAAATTATCCTGTTACAGAATGTAATCCTATTCTGTTTCCTTCTGTATCTATAATTACAGCCATAAACCCATATTCTGGCGAAATTTCTGTTTTGGGAAGCATGATTTTGCCACCGGCTGATTCTACTTTTTCTAGAACTTTTTCAACGTCAGGATTGCCGTTTAAGTAAATTAAAGGGCCATCAGTAGCTGAAGGTTTATGAAATCCACCACTTGTGCATAATGCACCACCAACACCCATCATATCTTCTAAAGGGAACATGCGCATTTGAATATTTTCCATATCCATCGGCATCATTTTGATGTCGAAAATGGTTTCGTAAAATTTTTGAGCCCTATCAAGATCTGTAGCCGGAATTTCAAACCAACTGATTGCGTTTTTGAATATCATAGTTTAATTAATTAAGTAGTATAAAAATAAGGGTTAAATACCAAACACTAAGCCTTAACCTTTTTTTTCGGGTGAACGAATTTCAACTCATCAATTATATTTTTAGCGCCTGCAAACTTGTCAATTATAAAAGCCACATATCTAATGTCAACCATTATGTTACGACATATCCGACTATCATAATTAATATCACTCATAGTGCCTTCCCAAACGCGGTCAAAATTGAGACCAATCAGGTTACCGTAAGCATCTAATGCAGGGCTACCGCTGTTACCACCTGTAGTATGATTAGTAGCTATGAAGCATACCGTTTGTTTGCCCTTAGTACCATACTGACCAAAATCTTTAGTGTTATACAGTTCCACCAATTTTGCAGGCACATCAAACTCATAATCACCCGGCACATACTTTTGCATAATGCCCTCCATGTAAGTGTAATAGCCGTAGTTGAGCGCATCTTTGGGTTCATAACCCTTTACTTGTCCGTATGTAACACGAAGGGTGCTGTTTGCATCGGGATAAAAATTTTTCTCTTTGAATACTTCCATTTGTGCTTTCATGTATTGGCGTTGCAGACTATTGATTTTATTTTGCAAAGGATTTAGTTGACTTGCTACCTGTTCAGCATAATTCTTTTGCATATCTGCAATGAGTTGTATGGCAGGATCGGCTTTCAACATTTTTACAGCAGCTTGAGGCTCCATAGCAAATATTGCTTTTACACTTGAAGAATCATCAAGAAATGAGACTGAATAAATTGAATCCGCCATTTTCTTTGTATCGGTATTCAATTTTTCTGCAAGGGAAGAAAGGGAAGAAGCAACAAAATTTGGCTTCATGTTTTTTAGGTACATAGCCATCAACTTTTCAAACAATTCTTTGTCAACAGTAGAGTTAAGTTCGGTAAACGTTTCCTGTAATGTTGTTGCAACTTTTTTAGCAGTAATAGAGTAGGCAGCACCACCGTTTTTTTCATAAGATGTTACCATGCTATACAATTGATTAGCCGCAGTAAATAGTTCAATTTTTGCTACAACTTCGTTGTAATAGTCTCTTGCAAAGGCATATGACTCTATTTGTTTGTGGGTTGCATTTAGTTCTGTAAGAAGTGTACCATATTTATTTTTCCAATCATTATTTGCATCAACTCTTTTTTGAAATTCCTTTTCGTAAACTATCTTTTTTCCAACTGCATCTGATATTTTTAAACCCATCATTTCTCCACTCCATTTCTTGTGGTAGTTTTCCATTTTAGCATATTTGGTAGCGTATTGAATTTTTATTTCTTCGCTGTTGCGCATGTATTCGTCCATAATGCCCAAAGCCTTTGCACGTATGCTTACTTTTGCAGGATCTGTTACATTCATTATTTGCGCAACTGCCGCAGATGGCAGGTATTCAGTGGTTTTACCGGGAAATCCAAAAACCATTGTAAAATCGTTTTCATTTACGCCATCTAAAGAAATTTTTAGTGAACGTTTTGGTTTGTATGGTACATTCTCTGTGGAATAATCTGCAGGTTTATTGTCTTTGCCTGCATAAATTCTAAATAATGAAAAGTCGCCGGTATGTCTTGGCCACATCCAATTATCGGTATCTTTTCCAAAATTGCCAATGCTTGAAGGTGGTGCACCAACAAGGCGCACATCTTTGTAAGTTTCTGTAACAAACAAAAAATATTTATTGCCATCAAACATCGGCTTTACCATGGCTTCCTGCCACAATTCTTTTTTTACTGTTTTCTTAAACTCGTTTATGTTTTTATCAATCTGTGATTGCCTTTCAGACTCTGAAGTGGTAGTAATGTTAGCGGTTAGCACATCAGTTACATCTTCAATCCTTATAATGAAAGTAGCGGTAAGTCCCGGATTAGTAAGTTCTTCATTTTTATTCTTCGACCAAAATCCATCTCTGATGTAGTTGTTGGTTAAACTGCTGTGATTTTGTATGGCATCAAAGCCGCAGTGGTGGTTGGTTAGCAATAAACCCTGATCAGAAATTACTTCTGCTGTACAAAAACCACCGAGGCTTACTATTGCATCTTTCAGGCTGCTTTTGTTAACATTATATATGTCAGAAGCATTAATCTTAAGGCCTTGTTTCTTCATGTCTTTCTCGTTAAGCATCTGAAGCAGTTGAGGCAACCACATACCTTCTCCTGCTGTAGCCGAAAGACTAAAACAAACTAAAATTATAAGGACAATATTTTTTTTCATGTATGGAAAGCTTTTTTTGATGTGAGCAAAAATCCATTTTTCTTTTTATTAAATATACATTTTTGAAAAATGAATTAAAGTTTCGTTGAGGGAAAAAAACTCACTATGGCAAGTAGTTGAAGTTTGCTGAATTTAGGCTAATGAAATATCTTTTAAAATAGCCATCCTCAACATGTTAAGCGCCAGGTTAGCGGTCACCTCTATGTTAGTAGTACGGTTATGTCTAAGATTAAATTTCTGAGCAATTGTTTCGGTAAGGCCTGCAACTGCAATCCAAACTGTTCCTACAGGTTTTTCCTCGCTTCCTCCGTCGGGTCCCATAATACCACTAATTGATAATGAAAAATCTGTATTTAGTAAGGATTTGGCTCCATTTGCCATTTGAATAACAGTTTCTTCACTAACGGCACCAAAAGTGGAGAGTGTTTGCTCCGAAACGTTTAAAACTTTTTGTTTTACCGTATTATCATAGCTAACTACGCTTCCCATAAAATAAGCTGATGCACCGGGTGAAGAGGTTATTAAGTGTGCAACAAATCCTCCTGTACAGCTTTCTGCTGTGCACATTGTTTTGTTGTTTGCTTCTAAGATTTGACCAACTACTTCTTGTAATGGCTTGTCTTCATTTGTAACCAAATAGTCTTTTACTAAATCTTTTAAAGTATTAAACAAGCTATCAATTTCTAAAGTTAATTCAGATTTGTTCAGTCCGGTTGCAGTAAGTCTAAGTTTTACCATGCCATAATTGGGCAGGTAGGCAAGTTTAATATGATTTGGTAAAGCAGTTTCAAAATCTTTTATCCTTTCTGCAAGAAAAGATTCTCCTATACCAAAAGTCATAAGTGTACGATGAACAACAGCTGGTAAAGTAAAAAGTGACGGAAGTTTTGGTAAGATATAATCAGTCATCATTCCTTTCATTTCGTTAGGTACACCGGGAAGGCTGATATAAATCTTTCCTGAATCCTTTTGAGTAAACCACATACCTGGAGCAGTTCCTCTCTTGTTGAGAATTACAGTACAAACATCAGGCACTTCTGCCTGTTTAAGATTGCTGGGTAGTAAAGGTCGTTTTAGATGTTTTTCAAAAATAGTTTTTACATTTTCCAGGGCTTCTTCGTTTATTATCATTTTCCCCCCAAAATATTCGCATAGCAAAGGTTTGGTTATATCATCTGCTGTTGGTCCCAATCCACCGGTAATAAATATTAAATCTGATTGTTTACCTTCTGCATCTAATGCTTCTAATATATCTTTTTTTAAGTCGCCAACTGCTACTCTTCGCTTCACCCAAATGCCTATGTTATTAAGCTGTTGACCCATCCATGCACTATTCGTATCAATTGTTTGTCCTATCAGTAATTCATCGCCAATAGTAATAATGGATGCAAATATCTTGTCTGTTTTCATGTTTTAATTGATTAGGGTGAAATTAAGTAGAGAATGGTTATAATATAAAATTTTCCTGATAGTGTATTTATAGATTTTGTTGTTAATCTTCATTACTGACTACATTAAAGGTATTTTCAATTCAAGATTAGAACAAAAAAGCAGCAAAGTATGTAATATACTTTTGATCAATGTTCTGATATTTTATCAATTTAACATTTTCCATTTATTCTATAAAGCTTATAAAATCCTTTTAAACTACCTTTGCAAAAAATTATTAAATGAAGAAAACGCATATAATATTACTTGTTTTGATTGCAGTTGCAATAGCTGTTTTAATAAGTTTTATGGGAGATGTGACAACATATGATACCGTTACTTCGGCTAAACAAAAACCAGGTAAATTTGTTCATCTTATTGCTAAAATGGAACAAAGTAGTATGGTATATGATCCTGCCACCAATCCAAACTATCTTACATTTAATGCTGTTGATTCCATAGGGAATAGTATTAAGGTTGTTTATCATAATGCTAAGCCGGTTGACATAGAAAAAAGCGAAAGAATAGTACTAAAAGGAAGGGTAGAAGGAGATCATTTTGAATGTAAAGCCATTTTATTAAAATGCCCGTCTAAGTATAAAGATGACATGAATGCGGCTAAGAAAGAATTAGGTACAGCTACTATTTCGGATGATCAAAGTAAAGAGGAGAAAATTAAATAATTGTAATGGAATTTATTGGAGAACATTTATTACCGGGACAAACTGGACATTTTTTTGCGATATTATCTTTGGTGGCTTCAATTGTGGCCACCATTGCTTTTTATAAGGCATCAAATATTCATCAAATACAAGAAAAGAATAGCTGGCTAAGACTTGCCCGTGGTGCTTTTTTTATGGAAACTGTTTCAGTATTAGCAATTTTTATTTCGTTGTACTACATTATCTCAAATCACCTTTTTGAATACAAGTATGCATGGCAGCACAGCAGCAAAGCACTTCAGGTTGAGTATTTATTAAGTTGTTTTTGGGAAGGGCAGGAGGGGAGTTTTATGTTGTGGAGTTTTTGGCATTGTGTGTTGGGTTGGATATTAATCTGGAAAGCAAAAAACTGGGAAGCACCTGTAATGACTGTTGTAGGCTTTGCACAATTTTGTCTGGCAACAATGTTGGTGGGTATTTACTTTTTTAATGCTAAGGTGGGAAGCAGTCCATTCCTGCTTTTAAGACACGATAATTTTTTTGATACCGCACCGGTATTTAAAGATGCTGCAACAGGCCTGCTAAGGAAGGATTATTTATCACTTTGGAAAGATGGTAATGGCCTAAATGCACTGCTTCAAAATTACTGGATGGTTATACATCCGCCGGTTTTGTTTCTTGGGTTCGCTTCTACAATTGTTCCTTTTGCCTATGCCATAGCCGGGCTATGGAAAAATGATCATAGCTGGGTAAAACCTGTACAGCCGTGGGCATCTTTTTCTGTAGCCATATTAGGTGTTGGCATAATGATGGGTGCTGCATGGGCTTATGAAAGCTTGACCTTTGGCGGTTATTGGGCGTGGGATCCGGTAGAGAATGCTTCGCTTGTTCCCTGGCTTGTATTGGTTGCAGGTTTGCATACAAATCTTATTTACCGGAGTAGTGGTTATTCGCTAAAGAGTACCTATGTCTTTTATCTGCTTACTTTTTTACTTATTCTTTATTCAACCTTTTTAACGCGTAGTGGTATCTTGGGTGATACTTCTGTACATGCTTTTACAGATCTGGGCATGAACTTTCAGTTGATTGCATTTATCGGAGTTTTTTTACTTCCTGCCATTTTCTTGTTAATAAAAAGAAACAAATCTATTCCTTCAATAGCCCGTGAAGAAAATACATATAGCCGAGAGTTTTGGATGTTTATAGGGGCGCTAATTTTTTTCCTGTCTGGGTTAGTGATTATTGTAATAACTTCTTTACCCGTATTCAATAAATTGTTGCATACCAAATGGGCAGTGGGGGAAGACCCCGAAGGATTTCATAATCAGGTGCAGGTTTTTGTAGCAATTATATTAGGGATTCTAACAGCTACTACTCAATATTTAAAATATAAAAACACCGACAAAAAGCTATTTTTTAAAAGGATACTCTTACCTACAACTATTGCTCTTTTATTAAGTTCTTGCATAAGTATATGGGGTAATATTAACTATGATAAAAAGGGGATAGGATTTCTGATTGCCATACATATTGCTGTGTTTGCAGCAGTATATTCCATCATTGCAAATGGAATGTATATAATATTAGCGCTTAAGGGAAGAATGAAAGCCGCCGGACCCTCAATAGCACATATTGGTTTCGGGATGGTGTTGTTGGGAATATTAATTTCATCGGCGAACAAATCTGTTTTAAGTTTTAATACAACGGGTATGTCCCCTTTAAAAATTGGAGATAAGGAAAGTCCATTGGAAAACATTACCCTGGTAAAAGGCATGTCAACAGACATGGGTAAGTTTATGGTAACCTTTGTAAAAGATACACTTAACCCCGAGGACAGAAAGAGATATTATGAGATAAATTTTAAGGCTAAAGCGGGGAACGAAACTTTTAATTTATACCCCGATGTAATTGAAAATAATAAGGGTAGCGAAGGCCTGACACCCAACCCTTCTGCAAAACATTACTGGAACAAGGATATATTTACTTATCTCACTTTTCTTGGGGATCCCGAAAAAATAAAAGCATCTGACACTACTACATTTAGAAAGAAAACGGTTAAGATTGGAGATACATTATTTTACAGTAAAGGCTATATGACGGTTGATAAAGTAACTGTAAATCCAATAAATGAAAAGTATAAGTTTACATCAGAAGATACTGCAATAGGGGTAGATATAAGTGTTGTAAGTAAAGAGGGAAGCCGTTTTAGTGCCCAACCAATTATACAGGTAAAAAATGGTAGTGCATATTCTATACCTGATACAGTTATGGCCCAAAGCCTTGTATTGCAGTTTAATACTGTAAAAGATCAATCAAAAGGTTTGCTTGAAATAAGTGTAAAAGAAACCTCTGCAATTCTTGATTTTGTTACACTAAAGGCTTATGAATTTCCATATATTAATGTGCTGTGGCTAGGTATTATGGTCATGGTGGTAGGTATAGTCATGAGTATAGTTCAGCGGGTAAAACAATTAAGGAAATCTATTACAATATCCGCTTAGTATGTAAGATAGGGCTTTGTGTTATTATAGTCTGATCATACCCCTAAAGCCTCTCGCTGCATAATAAGATTGTGCTCCGTTGTGATAAAGAAAAACAGTGTTATAGCGTCTGTCACAAAACAGTGCCCCACCTAATTTTCTGATTTCATCGGGTGTTTGTATCCATGAAGATGTTTTTAAATCAAAATCGCCAAGGTTTTGTAAAAACTTGTATTGTTCTTCTGATAAAAGATTTATGCCCAAAGTTTCAGCCATATTAATGGCACTATCTAATGGTTTATTTTCTTTCCTTTCATCAAGTGCTTGCTTATCATAACATAGGCTTCTTCTGCCAATAGGGCTTTCAGATGAACAATCGTAAAAAATAAACTCAGCGGTTTTTTCGTCAAAGTCTACAACATCAGGTTCGCCACCGGTAAGTTCCATTTTATAGAGAGACCATAGCTTTTCTTTATATTTCTCGAGTCGGTTTTCTACTTCATTCCACGGTATATTTTTATGGCGTTTATGATTTTTTTCAAAACGATTCTTTAGTGTGTTTATTAAAGAATTACTCTGTTCAAATGATAATTCCTTTAAAAGGTTATTAGACATAGATTTTTTCTATAAAAGTGGTTTTCTAAATTATTTTGTAATTAATATTATCAATTTTTATTTGGTACTGTAACTTTCCAGTATACTCCAGATAAAAGAAAATTCATATCAAGTGTTGCAGCCAAGTTGGCTGTAGGTTTTTTACGTGAGGCTTGTTAATATTTTTTTGTTATGTTTTGCTTTTTTATAATCCTCATTCATTGTTTCAGTCATATTTCGTCCATAATAAACACCAGACGATTTAATAAATCCGTCATAAATTATTTTGTCTTTGAATGGAATAAGTGTCGTAGAAATGCTAACGGGAAAATTGTTGAAAAATTTATCAAAAGAGTCGCCCAATGCTTTTACAGCATAAAACCTATTGTCTTTTGTGTCTATAAAAATTGCATAATTTGTCAAGCATTTAAAAATTATAAAACTGCTTCTAATTTTCTTTTTGAAACCAACTAATATTTTTATTTGGTCTGTTGTCAAGTGGTCAAAATTTGAAGAAATGTATTCGTCAATAATGTCTTCATCTTCGAATAAGGTTTCTCTGCACTTAAATTTAATCTGAAAGTCAAGGATGAGGAATTTCTTCAGTGTAAGGTCTTTAGGCAAAACATTTTTTATGTGTCCCACATAAAACAGTAGGTCAAGATGTGTCTTTAAAAACTCCTTGTATTCTTTGTCGGTCAATGTCATACGAAATGTGTCTAAAACTTGCAGCCAACAATTGCCCGCTTGCCGTTGTTGGGATATTTCATGTTCCTTCAGCCCGAGCTTTAAGCCCAACAGCGAAGAGATGTAAATGTATAAAACAATAGCTGAACAAAAGGACAAAAGAGGGGGGGGGCGAATTACTGGCTTGCAATTACGAGCCTTTCTCAACTTTATCGCTACGAAGGCTTCTCTCTTTCGTTTGTTATGTATGTTCGCTAAACCTTATTTACTGATCAAATGGATGCTCCTGATTCAAAGTTCTCAAATTGATTGTGTCCATAGATTACCTCTTCACACTTCTCTTTTTTGTTCCTTTCTGAATTAAAAACGCAATTAAGATAATTGGTAGCTGGAAAAGTAAAAATCCAAGGGGTATCCAAATAGTTTTTTCCCGATATGCTATCCAGGGTTTAAGCAGCGTTAAGGATATCAAAATCCACAATACATTAATTATTTTCCAAGAGTAAATTCTATCTCGTTGATTCGTCAATGCGTACCCCTTTGCAACGGTTGCCGGCTCCACATTAGTTATTTTTAAAAAAATATTCCTTGCTGCAATAATTATCAAAATCATAAGAAATGGAGTAGCTATAAATTCGGGCAAAGTGTTTAATAGAAACCCAACTATTAATGTCACAAAAGTGATTGTTAAAGCAATTGCTATCTCGGCTTTGTTTCTGAAAAGCTGATACTCGAAATATAAATAAATACAACAAAGAACAGTTGTTGGTATCAACAGAAATGGTTCCTTGTTAGTAATAAATTTAGCGGTAAAAATCACTGAAAATAGTTGCAGTGAAGTAATAATTATTGTCTTGATTGATGTTTTCAAAGTGTTTAGTAGTTTTAAAAACCCGCTAGTAACGGTCGAGGCTTTTTGGCAGGTGTGGAATTTATAGCTTGTTCTGCCCGGAACTGCTGCTAATAGCGAACTACAGCCGATAATAACAAATTCCTGCCACACCTTGCAGCAATATCAATGTTGAACTAAACCTACGGTAGCCTTCCGGGACTATCCGTAAATTTAGATCTTAACAAATTTAAATTTATGGCAACGAAAAAAAATCGCCGGAAGCATTAAGGTATAACAAGTACCTCAATCGTGCCTGTCGTGAAGTTACAGGTTTTGAAGCATTACTTGAGCGTTTTGAGCGCAACATCTCCATTCTTGGCAGAAGTCAACGCACATTTGACAATTACAGCCGTCATGTGGCCGCTATGGCGCTTCACTTTCAGTGCCTGCCTACTGATCTCGATCCCGAACAGGTAAAAGACTATCTCTACGAGTTGCAGCAACGCAGCAACACCCTATCTCAAACTTATTTCAAACACACTGTTTATGGACTTCGGTTTCTGCTAAAGACAGAAGGGCTGCCTTACGATCATTTGCACCTTCCATCTATTGCACGTGCAGAAAAACTGCCTGTTATTCTTAGCAGACAAGAGATATGGCGTATGCTGTACTGTGCGCAATTGCTAAAACATAAGCTACTCATTGGTCTGCTTTATGGCTGCGGATTGCGTTGTCAGGAGGTGCGCAATATACAGCTACCTCATCTTGACTTTGACCGCAGACTGCTGCACATTGTACAAAGCAAAGGCAACAAAGACCGCTATGTACCGCTGAGCGAACACCTGATACGGGGCATTAAAAAATACATAGAAGCAGCCCATCCGCAACTATACCTTTTTGAAGGTACAGGCAATCCTGAAGGCAAAGGCTTTGATGGCCGCTACAGCCAGCGTGGTGTGCAGTGGGCAGTAAAAACGGTGGCTAAACAGGCAGGCATCATCAAGGAAGTGCATACGCACATGTTGCGCCATACCTATGCCACCCATTTACTCGAAGATGGGGTCAACATCATCACTGTGCAGAAGATGATGGGCCATGCCAACATAGAAAGCACCATGGTGTACCTGCATGTTTGTCAAACACCCGATCAGTTACCACATAGTCCACTCGATAAAGTGTTTGCCCAATGCAGCCAAAGGTAGCCTGCACTGAGCGAAGTCGAAGTGAAGTAGCCGATGTAGTGCGTAGGGCAACGATCAGCGATGCCCGCTATTCCGTTCATCAGCAAAAGACACTTAGAGCTATTGCGCAGTGCAGAACATCGGCATTAGGCGGCCATGTGGATGCATGCAGTGAATGCGGTGTCGTGTCCATCAGCTATAACAGTTGCCGCAACCGCCACTGCCCAAAGTGTCAGGGACACAAGCGTCAGGAGTGGATAGAAAACCGACAGCGTGATCTGTTGCCTTGCACTTACTACCATGTAGTGTTTACGCTGCCACATCAGCTCAATCCACTAGCCATGCATCAGCCCAATGTGGTGTACGATGCGTTGTTTGCATCGGTATGGGCTACGCTCAATCAATTTGGCAATACAGCAAACGTACAAATGGGGATGATAGCTGTATTGCATACATGGGGACAAAACCTTAGCCTGCACCCTCATCTGCACTGCATAGTGCCGGGTGGTGGCATAGACAAAGACGGAAAATGGCGGGCTCAGTTGCGAAGCAATAAATACCTCTTTGACGTAAAATCACTCAGCAAAGTGTTCAGGGCAAAGTATGTGCAGCAGCTAAGAACCCACGGCATAGACGACAAAGCCGGCCCGGACGCACCGGTCGGACGGGCACTCATCGAAAGCCTGTTTGGAAAACCATGGGTGGTATATGCCAAGCGCCCCTTTGGCGGACCAAAGCAAGTAATCGAATATTTGGGCAGATACACCCACAAAGTAGCCATCAGCAACCACCGCATTAAGGAAGTACATGCGGATACGGTAACCTTTAGCTACAAAGACTACCGCACGGCAGGTATAGAAAAGCAAATGACCTTAAGCACTGATGAGTTTGTCCGCCGCTTTGCGCAGCATATACTGCCACGACGCTTTGTGCGTATCCGGCATTATGGCATACTCAGCAGCAGTTGGAAACGAGGCAAGCTGCAGGCATTGCAACAACACCTAAAGGTAACCATAACCAATACGCCCATCAAAACCCTGTTGCGCAAATGCCCCTGTTGCAAAACCGGTACGCTGATAGCGCAGGAAAAATCTGGCAGCAGAGGACCGCCCAAAAAATATTTATTGAAAAAACAACCTGCGCCTGTAAGTTAATACCAATGGGTAGGGGCACTTATGTGCCAACATCAAAGAAACAGGTACATTTACTGCCAAAACCTGCTATAGCAAAAGGCAGTACAAAAAAAACAGGCTCCCCGCCTGATATCCAGCCTAAAAATTGGGAACGATAATTCCATAATAGCAGCCACCCTGAAAATTTGCCGGTTTCGTTCAACACCGGTTTCATTGCATGCCCGTTGGGCGCAACGAAACCTTAGTTATTGTATGCAGTCTATAATGTGGGAATGAAGTGTCGCTATTTGTTAACCGTCTGCGTACTTAAAACTGTCGTTTTAATTAGGTTTTGTCAAAGTATCTTCAAACAATTTATAGGTTTTTTGCATCTTGGCAAGATGTTTCTCCACACGTTCTAATTTTATGTTTTGGATGTATTGTTCTTTTTGGACTTCTTGTAACCTTACTTGTAAGTCTAATACTTCACTTTCACTAGTATTTGATAAAGCAACAACGGCTACTATTGCTACTGCAACATTACAAATAAGCATAGAAAAGTCAACTTAAAGCGTTTTTTAGTCCGTCTTGGAATTAATAAAATAACTAATAAAAAAAATTATGAATAATGAAAGTCAACTTGAAGTGTTTATGAATGAAATTGATAAAGGAGTAAACATTATTAATGAAGCAATAAAGAAGTATAATGTCAAGCCAAATTTGTTTTTTACAGTTCAGTTAGAGGATAGGTTGTCCTTAGTATTTGACATAAAGTTATTATCTGAATTATTTCAACCTGTTTAGATGCTCTTCAATACTAATAAAATTACCGTTTCCCGTCCTCATGTCTGTAAACAAGAAAACGTCAAGTTCATTACTGTCAATTATCCCAACTTCAATTAGTGCTTGTTGGTTATTATATCCATTTTTGAAATAGGCATTTGTCACTTCATTAAGTCTATCTCGTGAGGAGATTATCATGTGCCTTATTCCTCCAAAGTTTTTTCCAACAACAAAAACGTTTTCGCCAATTACATTTTTATTATCAGTCAGTTTTGATTTAGCTTCTTCGTAAGTCATATTTTATAGTTTTAATTTTTTAAGATTATAGTTAATCTACTTAATTTTTTTGTCACGTTATAGCACCTTCACGCTTCTGGAGCTGTGTTTAATTACTAACCCAAAGTCAGGCTATAAGAGCCTTCATACACATTCCAAAGTTCATTTCATGGCTCTGCTCACTCGCTAATAACTTTACTCGCTAAAATCCAGCACAACACAGGGATTGCATATAACTTCGTATCTTAGCTGAATGAAAAAAGAACCTAATCACGTTATAGATTTAAGAACCATTCTCACAGAAGAGCAATGTGAAGAATTGAGAAAACTTGGACGGTTCATTGATAACCATGTTTCTAATTCTGTAAAATCAAATGACCCTCCACAAGAGACATGCAATAACGAAAGTCCTGTTCCGTGATACTATCAAGCATTTTCTTTCCTAATTCTCCTGAATAGAAATACTCCATTCGTGGTACTGATAAGTTGATTAGAACATATCCGTCTGGTTGCTTTTCAGCTTCTTCATTGAATAACTTAACTCTTTGATAAATGCAGTTTTTTAGTTTACCGATAGCTTCAATTACAGCATCGGTAAGCCCCATTTCGTCTATACTTATTCCCGTTCTTGTTTCTGCGTCTAAGAATATTTTAACCATCTCGTTTATTATTTTATGTTAATGAATTTTTATGGTGTTCACAATTACATATAACACAGGGATTGCATACAACGAACAGGGCTTTGTGCAGGCAGGGCATTGTTGTTTGTCCAGCCCGGAACTGAAGCCCAATAAAAAAATAAAAGTACAAGATAACAACTAAAAGCCCAACAGAATTCCGTTCAGCCCGAACCAAAGTACAGCGATGCAAAAAGCCGAAGTTTGAACGTCAAGCCCTGCTTGCACAAAACCCCATGTGCTTGTTGCACAACTCACATTTGTTTATAAGTAAAAAGAATCGTTTTGCATCTTTAAGTTGTCTTGGTTTTATGCAAGGCAAAAAACAACATATCGAAAAGCTTTTCCTTTCCTTTCAGCTTAGTGATCGTGTGTCT
>JANPGE010000247.1:0-6933 GCA_031423805.1 Segetibacter sp.
TTTAAAACGCTTAACGAACTAGAAATATTTGTAGGTAACCTTACAAAAAGTCTTCCGAAGAAAAACATTATCAGTATTTGCTCATACAGTTATATTTTTTTAGATCAATTTTGGTCTGCATTATAATTCCATTTGGTATTACACGATCATTCTGCAAAAAACGATAAAACCCTTTGGCAGACGAACCATCCTCGCTTAACTGGCGAATAGAATGAACGCTCTTGCTAAATAAATTATTTAAAATCTTGTTACCACGGTATATTAACCGCATATCGTCTAAATCCGTAAACCCTCTATGTTGCATTACCACAAAATAAACGCATTTAAATTGTGTCCACACGATAGGACTGAAGTGCGGGACACGGTTCGACCGGTAAACAAAAGCGTGTTTGAGTAATGATTCGTTGGCTTTCAATTTGGAGTTCCATATAAACCTGAACTAATCACACCTACATCAAACAACACAACATAAGTTGTTGCTGAAAATACTAACAGCAGCGAAACCCAACCAACGATTATTAACCTAAACGAATCAAATGATTTCAAGACGTGTTGAAGTCGTATTTTAATTTGAGTTAAGGCACGACATAAAACCCTGACCATTTTATTCTTAACTTCAATTAATTGTTTTCAATCAACAGCAGATTTATGTTAGCGGCATATTATTTCCCGAAATCCGCCAATCCATATTTCGTAGCAGTTATTGTAAAATGAAAACAACTGTCAATTAGATCATAGCAGCAAACCGCCGACATATGAAAGCTTCAGGTAAAACAGTAACAGAAATTTTAATCAACCTTCCGCAGGAGAGAGTTGAACCTTTCAACAAACTACATGAAGTGATTGTGAAGAACCTGCCCAAAGGTTTTGAAGCAGCCATTAGTTATGGTGGTTTGGGTTATGTAGTTCCGCATACTCTTTATCCTGCAGGTTACCATTGTAAACCAATTGAGCCAATACCATTTGCCGGAATTGCTTCGCAAAAACAATCTATCAATTTTTACCACATGGGTATTTATGCGGATCCTAAATTATTGGAATGGTTTGTAAATGAATATCCAAAGCACAGCAAGCAAAAATTGGATATGGGAAAAAGTTGTGTACGTTTTAAGAAGATGGACGAAATACCCTACGAACTCATAGGCGAATTAATGAAAAAGATGAGTGTAAAACAGTGGATTGACATTTATGAAACAAATATGAAAAAATAGACAACACAAAAAACAATTAAGATGGCTGAAAAAAAATCAAAACTGGCAGAAATCAAAACAAAACAAACATCCGATAGCGTGGAGGATTTTATCAATACAGTCAAAGATGAACAAAAACGAAACGACAGTTTTACGCTTTTGGATATGATGAAGAAGGCAAGCGGAGAAGATGCTAAGATGTGGGGAGGTTCAATAATTGGCTTTGGAAACAAAAGATACAAAAGTCCAACAAGTGGGAGAGAAGTTGATTGGTTCCTGTTGGGTTTTTCTCCACGGAAAGCAAATCTTACTTTATACCTTATGATTAACCACAAAGAATATGAGGAGTCACTCAAAAAATTAGGCAAATACAAATCTGCCGGAGGATGTATCTATGTCAACAAGCTGGAAGATATTGATTTGAAAATTCTAAGTAAAATGTTTGATGCAGCTTTAGAACAAGGCAAAATCCAATAACTAAAAGCCATTCATTTAAAGAGAAATACAAAAATCATTGTACAATTATTTTTTCTATGTTCACGTAACTTTGCCAAAGCCAATACGGTCAGCGACAGCTATAGTTAAGACCCTGTTAGTGTAGGTGTTCGTTGTGTTTGTTGAAGTTTATCGAAGCGTAACTTTAATACAAAATGAAAAGCAGTTCTCCCGACTGAAGTGCGGGACACGGTTCGTCAGAGAAAAAAAAGAGTTATAGAGTAGCGTCAAAGTATGGGTTAAAAGTTGCGGAGGGGTATAATGGGGACTTAACCTGCTTGTCCCAAGGCTCAAAGCTTCAAGCAGCTGCCTGTCTCCATCGCTTCGCATGGTGAAAGATTTAAAACACTCACTTGCAAGATCCATTAGAATCCAACAACCAACTTTTCACCTTCCTCAAACCCCGAAAAATCCGCCTTCAGCAAGACAGAAGTCAACTGCAAAGTCTGCCCATGGCGGCGAATACTCATGTAATGAAACATGGGTTTGTAACCCGCCGAAAGGTCTGGCAAAGCGTCCTTGCCTTCCCGCAAAGGTTGTTGTATGCCGCCCCCGCCCCCAATGACGAGGAAATCTTTTTCCTGCTGCCGAAAGTGTTCATAATTGTGGCTGTGACCCGATAAAAACAGGCGGCTTTTCTTTGATGATAAAAATGGGGGGACAAACTTTTCCTGAACAGCTTTGGAAGAACCCACCACCTTACTATTAGAATAAGGAGAATGGTGGCAACCGGAAATGATCAGCAACACAGCAGGATCAGCATCCAAACTGTCAAGGGTGTGCTGATACCACGACCGTTGCATAGCATCTTCTGCATCGCTAAGGTTCTTAAAGTTAGAGTTGAGCAACACCACCGCTACCGAATCAACAGTGCTAACATAGCCTGTTTTGACATGGTCTGAAAAGCGTTGCTGAAACTTTTGCTGGCCACTCTTGGCGCAATTCATTACTTCATGATTTCCTAAAGCTGCATGAACTTTTACGCCTTCCTGCCGCAGTGTGTCGAGGTAGCCGTCTATAGGTTTCCATTGTTTGTTGCTATACCCAAGCGACACCACATCGCCCAATATATAGAGTGCCGCAGGACGTCGGCGGGCCACGTCGTCAAAAATTTTTTTGGTTGCAGTTCGGTTGTTGTGCGTCTTTCTAATAATGGTTTCGAACCAAAGAGGCGCCTGTGTGTCGCTGGCAAACACTATTTCTTTGCTCACGGCTTCTGTGCCCGCCTGACTCCATGCACCCATCGCCATTCGCAACAAGAACATAAGCATCATACATTTCAAGCGCATAAGTAGTTGATTGAAGTGTGGCCAATTTCAACAGTCAAAGTTATACAACGAACATTGCACCATGAACAGCATTTCTCCCCATCCGTAGTTCATAATTTGTAATTCCCCAATCGTAATTCTTTTTTCCCCGGCTTTTACAGCACTGTGGAGGCTTCATTGGCGTCGCACGTCTAGGGGATGGTAATACTATTTAACTTTTCCCACATTTGCCCCGCAGAAGGCGGAGTTTTGTTGGGGTAAACCCCACATGACTGACGGGGCAGGCACAGAAAGCGAAAAGGTTTTTCACTGAGCATGCTGGGAGGGGCTTTTGCCCGTCATTGCGAGTGAAGCGAAACAATCTGCTGACTATTCTACAGGATTTCCTTATTAAGCAGATTGGTTAGTTGTCCCTTCTGCCAATGACGGCGCTCATTTCCTCAAAAAACAAAATCAGCGCTTATGCAACCAGCGGGCTGTTGGAATTGAGCAGTTACGATTTATAATTATGGTTGAAAAGCGCAGCGAAATGGATTTAGGTTTTTTTATCTAAATTAGAAGATGGTGATGGTGAAGAAAAAAATTGCTATAAAATCAACATCACCAACTTGTATTCAATCCCTCGGTAAGTGCCGCATTGTATTTTTCAAGATTGAAGGAATAGAGAAAGGGTGATTTGTGGGGAGTTCCTTTTTTCGTTTCTGTTAATCGCTGCAATATTTGAAAGCTCATAATTTTTCTATGAAAATTTCGCCGGTCCAACTTTTTGTCCAAAATGGTTTCATATAATTTTTGGAGTTCGGACATTGTAAATGTTTCGGGCAATAAGTTATAACCAATAGGATGATAATTTAGTTGCGTTCTCAAGGTTTCAAATGCTTTGTCAACAATTTTTCGGTGATCAAAGATTAAGGAGGGAATACTGTGTATATCCCACCAACTACAAGTTTCAGCTATTTGATTTTGTTCCAGATTTACTTTCGAAAACTCTACCAGAGCATAGTAGCCAATAGTAATAAATCGCTGTAGTATCCAAAGCTCGTCGTGAACTTCTATTCCATCTTGCTCCAAATCCTTGATGTGAAATTCCTTCCGGGAGCGGTCAGGATCGCCAAACGTATAAAACTGTTGCAAAAATACGTCATGCAATCCCGTTCGCTCCTTCAATACCCTATTAGCCGCTTCGTCTATTGGTTCATGTTTATGTATAAAGCCTCCCGGTAGTGCCCAAATATCCATATAGCGGTGCTTCACCAATAAGATTTTAAGCTGATTTTCGTGAAACCCAAATATTGCACAGTCTATAGATAGTGAAGGTAAAAAAGTTTGATCCCCGGCATTTAGCAATGCTTTAATAAATTCATTTGTTTTCATGCGATCCCCTTATAGCAAACTTATTAAATCTATAGCCAAAAAAAATTAAACTTTTTTTTTACAAACTATTGTTTGTTAGCTCTAAAAAATATACATTGCGTCCACATGACGCACTGAGTATTTTCGCTTCTCATTTGCCATAAATCACATATCCCTTGCCAAGCCCCTCTTTTATTTTAACCCGTTAGTTGTGAAACAATAGGGTCCAACTTAAAAATTAAAAAAATATGAGAAAGATTGCTTTTGCCGTTATCTGCTGCTGCTTTGCCATTTCTGTGTCAGCCCAAATGAAAAAAGTTTCTGTCAAAACCGGTTCGGATGGTATGAGACTGACTGTTAATGACAAGGACTTTTTTATTAATGGAATGAACTGGGATTACTTTCCCATCGGTACTAACTTCACTTACAGTTTGTGGCAGCAGCCGGGTGATGTTATAAAAGCTGCACTTGACTATGAAATGCCTTTACTAAAAAATATGGGTGTCAACACTCTCCGGCTGTACACAGGAGTGCCGGCCAAGTGGGTTCAATACATTTATGAGGAGTACGGCATTTATACCATGCTCAACCATTCCTTTGGGCGCTATGGGCTTACCCTTAAGACCAAATGGGAACCTAATACAGATTATTCAAATCCTTTGGTTAAGGAACTTTTGCTTAAAGAAGTAAAAGAAATGACGAATCAATACAAAAATACCCCCGGCATTTTAATGTTTCTTTTGGGCAACGAAAATAACTATGGTCTGTTTTGGAGAGGGGCTGAAACCGAGAACATTCCAATGCAGGATAGGAAATCTACTAAAGATGCCAATTTTTTATACAAGCTCTTTAATGAAGCGGCGGTAGCGATGAAATCTATAGATGATTCTCACCCGGTTGCCATTTGTAATGGTGATCTACTTTTCGTTGATATCATAGCAAAAGAATGCAAAGACGTTGATGTGCTTGGTCTTAATAGTTATCGCGGTGCTACTTTTACTGATTTGTTTGAAAGAGCTGTTAAGGAATGTGGCAAACCAATTTTATTTACAGAGTTTGGTGCTGATGCTTACAATACAGTATCTAATCAGGAAGATCAGGAGTATCAGGCAAAAATACTGGTTAGTAACTGGAAAGAAATTTATGGTCATGCTGCAGGAATGAACACCACAGGTAACTGTCTTGGTGGATTTACCTTTCAGTTTAGTGATGGCTGGTGGAAAACCGGTCAGACCTCAAATCTTGAAGACCATGATGTAACAGCTTCATGGTCTAACGGTGGCTATATGAATGACTACAAAGCAGGCGATAACAATATGAATGAAGAGTGGTTTGGAATTTGCGCTAAAGGAACAACAAACGAAAGAGGCGTTTATGAGTTGTACCCAAGGGCGGCTTATTATGCACTTAAGGAAGTACACAAATTCAACCCATATGCCTTAGCAGGCAAGACAGTGCAAACAACTCTTGAAAATATTTCCCTGCCCGATGCCATGCTAAAAGCACGAGGTGATAAAGCTGCTTTGGAATCAAGTGAAAGGGGAAAAGTGTACCTGAGCGACGTTCGTGCAGACTTTACTACATTCAGTACCGGCGGTAGTTTAATAACTACTCCATCATCATCTGAACCTGTACAAACCCCCTACCCAACCAGATTGGGTTTTGATCACATGCAATCCATGTTTATAGGCGTTACAGCCAAACCTGCCCCTAACGTTAGTGCAAATGTTCAGTTCAACGTATTGGGCAATGTGGCCGACAACCCAATAGATGAAATATTTTATGAAAACAGGGGAAGGAAAATAACCGTAACTACCCCAACAGGAACACAACAAATCAATTCAAATAACAGGGTGCAACTTTACCGCAGCACTATATCCTGGGATGCCAGCCTCTTCAAACTAAATGGTTTTTATCGTACCGGGCATAACCATTGGGGTTACGAAGGTGACTTTTTTGGTCTTTATCAGGAAGCCAACTATGGTCCTAACATAGATATCTACAATGGAGAAGCCCCGTATGGCTTTGAAATAGAAGGTAAAAAAGCAATTAAAGGACTTAAACTTGCTTTTGGTCCGGAATTGTGGTGGGGCGCTAACCCTGCAATACTGGCTAAATATACACGCAAAGTCGCCCAATTTGATATCACCGGTATGTTTCATGAAGATATCACACAGCGAAGTGGCATCCAAAGTTCAATAGCAGTTCCACAGCCTAAAACCAGGAAAGCCGCCATTAGCATAACTAGAAAATTTGGGAACTTTGCATTTAATTTAGGTGGTCTTTGGGCAGGTCAGCCTTTGAATGGCAGATCTTTTCAACTAATGAGAGCATCTAATGGTTCAGATAAAGTCTTCCAGGATCAAATTAAATCAAAAGACAATTTCGGCGGGAAAGTAAAATTTACATACGCAGGTGGCCAAATAAATTGGTATGGACAAGCAGCCTATATGGGCCTGGTTGCCAATGGGGGTCCTGATTTTACAAAAACCTTTACCGGCTGGAGATTAAAAGATGGCGGAAGCGGTAATCAATACAATGTATTAACCGGTTTAACTTACAACATTGGTAAATTACAGATTGCACCAAACTTCCTTTATCAAAAACCTATAGAAGGGCCTATATCT
>JANPGE010000248.1:0-15793 GCA_031423805.1 Segetibacter sp.
TTAATTTTCAAAAAGTGCGTAAAAATAGTGTTTCTCAACAAATGGTTAACAAAAACCGAATAAAAAGTTATTTCTTTTATTCGGTGACGACTATTGACAAGGGGAAAATAAGAGTTGCTGCATGGTTTCTGTGATTTTAATGGGCATTTATTTCAAAGTTGCGACATAAGTAAAAAATGATAAATATATAAGGCCGCCTTTGACAAAGCGGCCTTATTAAAATAATTAATATTTTATTTATCAAAATTTATCAAACCATAATTTGGTTTCTACAGCATCGCCACCAATTGCACGTGAGGCTGCTTCGTAATTAGCCTTATTTAAATTTTGCTCTAAAACTGGGTATGTTAACCTAACAGGTACATCAGATAAAGCTTCGGGACCGGGGGTTAATATTGGAAAATCCATTCTTCTCCATTGTGTCCATGCATCATAACCACGGTTATAAAGTGCCAACCATGATTGTACCCCAATCTTTTGTCTCCACCCGCCTGTTGCGGTTGCATAGGCTACAGCAGGTTGAGCAAGATAGGCAGTAGCTTGTGCGGCACTACCTCCCCACTCTTGTATGGAAGCTGCAACTGCATTACTATAATGGCTTGCTGCTGTACCCCCTACACTTATTCCTCTCTCTACAGCTTCTGCTTTCAAAAATTCCATTTCTGAATAACTAAAAAATACATGCGGGTTAACCGGGTCTGATACTATTGTAGATGGATCTGAAAAACTACCGCCGCCTGTACCATAGGGCTGCCCAACATATACACCACCTGAAGTTTGAAAGTAGAAAGGTAGCCGTGGATCATTTAATAATAGCATTGTATCAATAACTGTATTTGCAGCTACAAAGTCATGACGGCCACTTTGTATAAGATCTTCCCATACAGGGTTTGTATTTGGAGGCGCAGAGAAATATTGAATCTTAAGATTGTCAGCATTAGAGGTAACTACCTTTGAAGCTGCTTGTGTGGCCATGGTTGTAGCTTTAGGCAAATCAACATCAGCAATAACCATTGCCATTCTTAATTTAAGGCAATTACCAAACTTAAGCCATGCCGCTGCATCTCCGTTTAAGATGATATCAGCACTACCGTAACTTGGTTCATTAACATCCAGATTCGCCATAGCTGCATCTAACTTTGATGCTATTGAATTATAAATAGTAGCTGCATTGTCATATTTAGGCTGTAGAATATCTATGTTTAAGGCTTCTGAATAAGGAATATTTCCAAATGTGGTTACAAGTGTGTAATAGGAATAAGCAATAAGGATATCATTGATTGCTATTCTGTTTTTTATTTGCTTAGCACTTAATTCTACAGTTTCTGTTGCAGCAATTTTTGAAGCCTCAGACAAATCTTTTATTACATCCCGATACAGTGTAGCAAACCATCTGTCAGGAATGCTTCTTCCGTTAAGATCATAATTGCTTTCGTCTGTATAAGTCACTTCTGTCCAATACTGAACATACAGCCTGAAATTGTTCACGTTTACATTTGTGCTGGCCATTTGGTCAGACAAGTTGGCCGCTGCATTGCTGAAAAGTGGTGCAGATGGTACAGCTACAGGCTGCTTAGGATTGTTGTTTAAATCAGTTATATTTTTTGTACACCCCATTATCAATAAAATGGATAACAAGGATGTGATGGTTATACTCTTTTTCATGCTTGAAATATTTTATTGTAATTAAAGTTTCAGTTTTACATTAAAACCAATTGTACGAGTGGTTGGGTAAGAACCTGTTTGTATACCTTGCAGGTTACCTGCACCAAATGAATCTTCCGGATCTGCATAAGGTAGATTTTTGTGGATAATCCATAAGTTTCTGCCGATGAGCGAAAGATCAATTCCCTGAATAAATTTGTTGGTGAATAATTTTGCCGGTAAAGAATAACTTATGGATGTTTCACGAAGTTTTACATAGCTGGCATCATAGACAAAAGGTTTATCAGGAGAAAATCTGTAACCATATGCACCAAAATTAAATGCCTGTGCACGAATTGTATTGGGTTTGCCGTCTTCGGTAACACCTTCTCTAACTATTCCACCACCATCTGCAATAGTGTTACGGATTGGATTTCCTAAATCATTATTTCCGGCAGTTTCAGGATACAAACCTGTTGCAAGTCCATAGTACAGATCTGTTGAAAACACATTTCCTCCTTGTCTTACATCTACCAAAAAGCTTAGTGAGAAACCTTTGTAACTTACTTTATTATTAACACCCCCAATCCAATCGGGGTTAATATTTCCGATGGTAATGTTATTGGCCGAGGACTTAAGATAACGACCATTTGCGCCTACTACTTTTTGTCCATTCAGATAAACAAAATCACTTCCATGAATGGTTCCGTATGCTTCACCAAGTGATGCATTGATTGATATACTACCTTGAAAAGATCCTAAGACAATATTATCCAAATCGCCATAAAGTGTCTCGACTTTATTACGGTTTCTTGTCCAGTTTACACTGATATCCCAAGAAAAATTCTTTGTTTTTACAGGAGTACCATATAACGATAGTTCTATCCCCTTGTTTCGTAAATCTCCGGAATTCACAATTCTTCTTGTATAACCGGTTGCATTAGATACTGTCAGTGGCAATATTTGATTTGTAGTTTTTGCATTATAATAAGTAATATCAAAACCTATTCTTGATTTTAAGAATGATGCTTCCAGACCTATCTCAAAGCTTCCGGTTTTTTCAGGCTTTAATACCTGACTGTTTTTTGTACCACCAACGGAGAATAATCCATTTCCATTAAATGATGTAACCGGTGCACCGGAATTAGGATCTAAATCATACACATAAGTATCTTTAACAAAATAAGAAGGTGCATCTTTACCTACTGATGCAAAACTTGCTCTGAACTTGGAATAGGTTAACCAATTGGTCTTTATTAATTGGGAAAGTACTATTCCTCCTGAAGTTGAAAAGTAATAATACACATTATTGCCATCTGGTAATGTAGATGATCTGTCACGTCGGGCAGTTCCATCAAGCGTATAAGTATTTTTGTAAGCTAATGTTACATTGGTATATTGACTCTCAACCCTTGTAATTGTTTCTAACTCAACGGGTGGTAGAGGTGTATTGAGCGAATTGGCTATGGTATAAAGTTTTGGAGTTCCCAATCCACCATTTGTAGAAGCATCAATACTGGATCTGTTTTGAACTCTGGTAGTTGAGCCTAATAAAACTTTCAAATTTAGATCAGTATTTAAATCCCAGTTACCATTTGCTATTACGTCGTAGTTGACTTCATTGTAGCTTTGATTGAATTTTCTGTAGAATGGAACTCCCACACTTGATACCGCTTTTCTTTCTTCTTGTTGTTCGTCATATCCATCATAAAATACTCTGGCTAAAACGCTTAACCACTTGGTTGCCTGATAATTTATATTCACATTTCCATATATTCTGTTTCGAGAGTCATTTTCTGCATTTTCATAACGCATGAAATAAGGATTGTCCCAATATGCGGGGGAAGATTTGGCGAATGTGAACGGATCAGACCAGTTCCAGGTAATATTTTGATGATTTCTTTCGTAAGCAGCTTTAAGGTCATTAAAATCAACTCCAACATTCCACCATTGTCTAAAGTTAGTCATAGGGTTTAGTGCATTTGCACCATCGTAACCTGTACCATATCTGCCCTGCCCTCTAATTCTTGATAAGTTGGCCGATGCACCCGCAGTTATTTTGTCGGTAACTTTATAAGTTGAAGTAAAGTTGAGTAAATCTTTGGTAAGTGCACTATTGGGTAATACTCCCTTTTCATCACTACGGGTATAACCAAGCGAATAAGTTGATTTATCATTGCCTGCTTCTAAAAATACGCTGTTGTTTAAAGAAACGGGATTAATAAAGAAATTAGAAGGGTCTGTGCCTGCAGCTACCCATGGTTGTTTCTTTTTGTAGAATGGAGAAGTAGGATCGTGTGACTGCCATTGATAAACCTGTAAGGCCGGATCAAATGGAGCGCCATAGGATGCATCTTCGGTTGAAGGAGAAATCAAATCCTCAATACCATCTCCATTAAGATCAGCACCTTCAAAATATGGATTGGTAGAACTACTGTAGTATTTTCCATACCCCTGACCATATTTCTTTTGATAGGTAGGAAAAGTTGTCTTGTCTATAGAACTAACACTTACACTTGAGTTTAGTGTTACACTAAATCCTTTTTTACCTTTTTTAGTAGTAATAATGATAACGCCATTAAATCCCCTTGAACCATAAAGCGCTGTAGCATTGGGTCCTTTTAAGGTGGTTACACTTTCTATGTTATCAGGATTAATGTCTGCTGCCGCATTACCATAATCATAGCCGCCGCCACCCTGCGCCTGGCCTCCTGTATTGTTGTTGGTATTGTCTATGGGAACACCATCAATTACAAACAATACCTGATTACTTCCGGTTAATGATTTGGCACCACGTAGTACAACATTGGTAGAACCTCCCATAGTATTGTTTTGCCTTACTTCTAAACCTGAAACTTTACCCGAAAGATTACTGATGAAATTGCTACCCCTGTTTTTGCTGACTTCAGTTCCAGAAACGGTTTGCGCTGCATAAGGCACCTGATTACGAGACCTTCTTACGCCTAAGGCTGTTACTACAACTTCGGACATGTCTTTACCTTCACGTGACATCCTGATAGTAATTGGTGCAGCTGAAGTTACAGTTACCTCTAAGGTTGGCACATTTACACCTGATACCACTAAAATATCACCAACAGCAGCATTAATTTTAAAATTACCGTTACCATCAGCGGAGGTACCTGTTGTAGTATTTTTAATAAGAATTGTAGCGCCGCTGACGGGCTGATTATTTTCATCTACTACTTTACCCGTAATAGGTAAACTTTGTGCTATTGCTAATATTGTAAATAGCAGTAGCACAGATAGAATTGATACAACTTTTTTCATTTTGTGCAGTTTAAATGAAGAAATAATAAAAGAGCTATTCAAAAGAAATGAATCTGTTTAATTAAGGGCAATATTAATTTCCTTAATGCTGCACACTTTATGTAAAAGTTAAAAAAAAGCAAACGGATCTTGATGCAATTTTTACAGACCCATTAATAATTGGGTATTTGACTGACTTTATTGAAGTAATGAAAAAGAATTGATTTGCTTAGAAGTTATACATCATCTGCACCTTCATTTCGCTTCTTCTGTTTCCGGCAATTTCATCAAGACTGTTGCTAATGGATGTTACATTTGAGTAAATGGTTTGTGCCCAACGAAGCCAAACGGTCATCTTTTTGGTAACGTCATAATTTAAGTTAACATAGTACCTAAATCCCTTGCCAATAAATTGTGGTATAGAATAACTGTACAAAACATCACTTTCAAAAGCATACAAACGGCTTTCAAAACCTCCGGTTTCAAAATATTGCAAACGGGTATTTAAGGAAAATGGTTGGCTAAATGGTTTGTACTTCATCTCTATATATCCCAAAAAACCTTGTTGACTGCGATCTTTTTCTTTTGTATCAAACCATAATATTTCAGCTCTTGTGCGTAGTGAAATTTCTTTATTAATATTGTAAGTAACCTGTGTTCGCCAATTTTGAATTGGTCGGTTTACAACAGGCCTGGTGGGTAAATCCAGTCCTGATAAATTGATTAATTTATTTTGATTTCTAAACCGCATATAAACCTCAACCTGTTTGTTTGGCTTATAGGTAACCTGCAATAAATATTCTGTGCCTTGTGTTGGTGCATCTACTCTGTAACGCAACCATGGAAAACTAAACACATCTGCATAGCCATCAATCTTTAAAAAATAATAGGGCTTTATACTTAACCCTGTAAATAGCCCTTTTTCATTAGTAGGAAATGTACCTTCGGTAAATGCATTGCCATAAATAGTCTGGTATTCCTTATCAATATTTCTATACACCATTGACGCGTCTACCTTTGCATCAAGACTTGCAAGTAATCCGCCAACAAATGCCTTATAATTATTTTTGTCTGTAGCAAACTCACCAAACATATGTAGGTTACGGAAAGTATAACTATAATCAATGCTTGAATTGTACCACTGATCTCCCTGTATAGCATATTGATTGTAGGTTTGAACAGCTTTACTAATTGGTGTTGAAAAATGAAATGCAACTGCATTTACTCCCAAATGGAGATTGTTTTTTCTATAATTAATGTTTCCTCCAAAAGAAGTTTGGGTCAATGTATTTTTCTTTGCAAGTTCAGCAGGGGTTCTGTGATAGCCGGAATTTAAAATAGAAGAGACAAAGTCATCATTGGTTTGCAATGTATCACCTGCATTTACCGAACCATCTAATTTTCTTACTGAAGCAAATCCGGTAACATCCATGCTTTTGCTTATTCCAATAGTTGTGCCTATACCTCTTTGAAAATTATATTCACCGGCAGAGTTGTATGGTCTTATTATCTCCGATTGCCTTTTTATGTTAGTAATATCAGCACTTTTTTTAAATGCCAAACTTTGCCAATGTATCAACCCCTGCCCAAGATTTACCGTAAAATCGCCTAAGGCTAATAGTTTTACAGGCCCTATTTTTCTTGCAAAGAGATGGAATGAATAAAAATCAAACCCCTGTTTTTGTCCACCTTTAAAAAATTGTTCACCTGCATCTTTCTCACCTACCATACCAAACTGAAGCAGGTTTCTATATACATACTTATACCTAACAAAATATCTTTGCGGACCTCCGGGATACCGGTTAGTAATACTGTCAGGCAGCATAAAACCTTTGCTTTTTTCAACAGTTTGTTGCATTCTCATTAATATAGAATGCCTTCCACCCGTTAGCCTTTTACCTATATCTTCAGACAAAGGCACAATATTGCCAACCCTAATATAGGGCAATACTTTCTGTATAGTTTCTACATCCCACGTAGGTATAGCCTGTAATTCGTAAATAGAAATAAGGTTGCCCAAAAGCCTTCGGTAGTTTAGCAGATTTTGAACCTGTAAATCAGTTATCAGGCGCAGTTCTTTCAAATCGCTTTCTTCAGCAGTATTAAGATTTACAGGATTTTTTTTATACTGTACCAATGATTGCAAATAACTATCATCCTCTGTTTCACCATCCTGCTGCTCGGTCAGGTTTTCTAACTGTTGCTCAGTATTACTACCAGGCTGTACAGGGTTTTCTTGTTGGCAGTAAACTTTTACACCAAAAAAAACAAAGCAGAATATGATGAAAATATGTTTCAAACTTTTTAGGATTTCTTCATATTGATTATTAATAACACCCCGGGAGTAAAGCCTAATTGTGGATGATAAGCTGCATTAATATCTATCCTTCCAAAGTTGAGTTTAAGGCCTAGCCCTAAATAACTGTTATTGCTAAGCGTAGAAATGCCTGCACGAAGAAATACTTTTTCATGGAGGTTATATTGCAAACCTGCATTTACACTTATGTCTTTATCTTCCTGCTTTACAATTTCAGTACTTACAAATACATTTTTGGAAGCTTCGTAACCTAATCCAAACTGGTAAATAGCGGCAAGTTTTTCATTACCGGATTTACTCAACTTACTACTTGTAGGATTGTAAATATGTAAACCTGTATGCAATTTATCTGTGAGATGAAATATGGTCCCAATTTCAAAATTAATAGCACTTGAAGTACCATATCCTGCAACTTTTACTGAATGATAATTGAACTTTACGCCTGCATCAATTACCGAGGTTACTTTACGTGCATAAATAAGCCCAATTTGATTTTCATTAAAATTAGCAGAGCCAAAATAATCTCCCTGAAACCCTATTGTACCAGATTTAGTAGGAATGGCTATGATTGCAGAATAATTATTTAATTCCTCTAACATAAACCTCCGCTCTCCGTATACACCAAAAGAACCTGATGTTAATTGAGCCAAAGAAGCCTGATTGGAAGTACCCGAATAAACATCGGAAAAGTTGCGGCTATATGCACCAAGGGCTACATACTTCAAAGTAAGTGGCTCCCTCACTATTTGAGCATTGGAGTAATGATATAAAAACAACGCTATGGCAAGTGTAAAAAATTTCAATTGCTTAAATTTTGTTGAAAATTAGTTACAACCAACGAGTAAAGCAAAATTTATTTTTAGATCACATTTCAATTTTTAAAAGTTGGCTCTTGTCTTATACCTTTGGGGCCATGTTAATACTTGATGGAAAAATAGCTTCACAATCTGTAAAGCAACAATTAATAACCGCTACCAAACAACTTTTAGAAAAGGGATACCGTGTACCTCATCTTGCTGCAATACTAGTGGGAAGTGACGGTGCAAGTGAAACTTATGTTGCCAGCAAAGTAAAAACCTGTTCCGAACTAGGATATGAGTCTACATTACTTCGTTACAATAACAATATTGAGGAAACTGAATTGCTTCAAAAAATTGAAGAACTAAATGCCAACGATAAAATAGACGGATTATTGGTGCAACTTCCACTTCCTAAACATATCAATGAAAGTAAAATAATAAACTGTATAAATCCGGAAAAAGATGTTGATGGTTTTCATCCTGTAAGTATTGGCAGAATGGTTCAGGGTTTAGAAACGTTTATACCTGCTACTCCTTATGGCATAATGCTTATGCTAAAGCATTACAATATTGATACAAAAGGGAAACATGCCGTAGTAATCGGACGTAGTAATATAGTTGGCCGACCAATGAGTATTTTACTAAGCAGGAATCTTGATAGGGGAAATTGTACAGTTACCCTATGTCACAGATATACCAACAATTTAAAAGATTTGACTCTTCAGGCAGATATTGTAGTTGCCGCCGTTGGTCAACCGGGTCTAATAACAGCTGATATGATAAAAGAAAATGCTGTTGTAATAGATATTGGAATAACCAGAGTTGAAGACCCAACAACATTAAAGGGTTACCGGTTAAAAGGTGATGTAGATTATGAAAACGTATGTAAGAAAGCTAAGTCAATAACACCTGTTCCCGGCGGTGTAGGACCTATGACAATTGCAGGTCTAATGAAAAATACAATGGATGCATACCTAAGAAGATTTCAGATTAAATTGATTCTTAATTAACGATCAATTTATAATTCTGCAAAAGATAGTAATCCTCAAAAATTATCAACGATATATAAATGTTATCTAAAATCAATCATAGACTGATTTTAGATAACATTTATTTTAATACTGATATTTCTTAAGCTTTTTTGGTAATATGCCTGTTTTGCATACGCCACACTATAAATAGTGCAAACACAACTCCAATAACAGATAAAATTAAATTCATATGATCTTCAATTGGAACTGCCGGTGGTGGGCCATCGGGACTACCGCCCGGATCCTGACTGTAAGCAACATTACTAAGCAAGACAAGACCCATAAGTGCTAGTGCAAACTTTAGGATTGTTTTCATAACAAGTGATTTCATAAGCCTCATTTTTCAGATTTTAATATTTAATATTTTTTGAAACAGATTGAAATGTAGCGATCAATTATTAAAGAAAAAAGCGGGTAGTAAATATTACTACCCACGTGATTCATTATTTATTACTTATAACCAAATTTTGAGTAGCTGATTTACTATCAGCAGAAATAATTTCTAACTGATAGGTTCCCGCTGCAATAGATGAAGGCAATTGAATAATCTTAGTAGATGTTCCTCCCTCGTGGTTTAATTTAGAAGAGAAGATTGTTTTGCCTTCCTTATTCAAAACTACAACTGTATAATTACCCATAGCCTGATTAATGAACTGAAGGTTTACACGATTGTTTACTACAGGATTGGGGTAAATATTAAATCCATTACTTGATTTACCAATAGTTACTTTATCAATAGCTGTGTATTTGAACTCGCCATTGTTATTGATACTTTTCACCCTATAGTAATTGTCACCTCTAAGTGGTTGCTCGTGCATCCATGAATAGTTTAATTCAGGATTGCCGTTTGCAATAGCCTGTTGTGATCCAACTTTTGCAAATGTAGTACCGTCAGTTGAGTGTTCTATCTCATAACGGTTAATGGATCTTTCAGCGCTTACTTTCCAATCAACCTGTACTTTGCTACTTTTCTCGTATGCTTTCATATTGATAGAAGTAACCGGAACACCAACTTTGTTTTTGAATACAACAATGAAACGATCCGCCGCTGATGATTTAGCATCATTTGTAACGGTGAAGTTTACATTAGAAACGGATGACATGCTTAAGTTTGATCTTGATCCGGTAAATCTGTCTTCAAGATATGCAACAACATTTGCATCCATGTTCTTAGGGATAAACTCAAAACTGTACTGTTGTTGCTTAAGGTTAGACATATTGAATCTGATGGTATCTTCAGAAACTATTTGTTTTCTACCCTCAATTACCAACGATTTATTATTGTTTATCAGTCCCAGATTTTCACCAAAGTTGTTTGCTTTTACCACGTCAGCCTGATCATAACTATTAGAATAGTTGTCATCAAATACAACACTGTTACCATCAGCTAATTGATTGCCATTAGTTGCATTTAATGCAATCAAATTGGTTTTGAATTGCTGTATCGGTGTAGATGATGTTCTGAATACATTTCTGCTACCATTTGTTTTTGCAGCTTCAGTCAATTGTATAGAACCGCCAATGGATGAACTTACAATAAATGCTTGTCCGCTTTCTATTCGGCTATTAGGAGTACTTCCATAACTACCGCCTCCAGGTACCGGATCATAACCGGTTGATGAGCTAAACGTTTGATATGCACCTACATTTGAAGTACCATATAATTTAGGATCCCATACCTTGAATGCCGCATCAACATTGCTTTTAACTATCCCGGAAGAAGCAAAGTCTATCGGTGCAGCATAAATATTTCCAACCATTACATTCTGACCTGCAGGTAAGGTAATAGCAGGCTGCGCACCTATATAAAGCGAACCAATTGTATATAGCGTAGTCGGTGATGGATTTGCAGATCCGGCTTGAATCTGAGCAAACCTGTCACCTCTAATGTAAACAAAGTAACCTGAGGTTGTCTGCATAACATTGTTGGTGCTGCTTACCGGAGTAAAAGTACCCGGTGCACCATTATTAAAGGACAATAATGAATTACCTGAAGTTGCGGCATCATACCCACCTGCACCTGTAGTATTGGTTAACAGAGTACCCACACCTGCTACAGCAGTAGCACCGGGAATACCTGTTTGATTATCCTGCCAGGTCTGCTTAAATGTTCTAGTACCTTGAACAGGCACAGACAACATTCTCCATGCTCTGAAGGCATTTTGAGATATATGTCTTTCAACTTTTACATCACCTGTAATATTACCGCTACCTGTGATAGGTGCAACCCATGCTGTACCATTTACATTTGATTTCAGCACCAGATTATTACCTGTTGTCAGGGTAGCACTACCTATGTTCAATTCATTATAGATATTGGTTAAATTACCCAAAGTAGCACTAGATCCTGCAGTGGTAAGTTTTAGAGTTCCAATACCTGAAGGTGCAAAATATAGTGTTCCAATATTTCCAGACTTTGCAAGAGTTAAGCCTGCAACAGATACACCACCAAATTGACCTGTACCTGTAACGGTACCATTAACAGTTAATGTTGCATTACTCATAGTAACGGTAACCCCTGTTGCAATATCAATGTTTCTACAGATTGCAGCACCTGAAATTAATGGGTTATTGGCAGTAACAGGAATGGTTATATCTGAAGTAGCTGATGGTATGGTACCAGAACACCAGTTTCTTACATCGCCCCATGCAGTACTATAGCTTCCTGTCCAGGTATTGCCTCCTATATTCAGAATTGCATTACCACTAGTCACAGTGCCACATGTACCTGTTACGACTACATTATAAGATCCTGCATCAGTAAGTTGTATAGGACTAATGGTATATACTCTGTTTGTAGCTCCGCTTATCGGGGTTGTTCCTTTTCTCCATTGATAGGTAAGATTTGCTCCCGTTGCCATTACAGACATGCTATAGGAGCCTTCTGCACATACGGTTGCTCCAACAGGTTGGGTAGTAATAGCTGTAGCGGTATTTATGGTGACATATGCACTTGATGAAGTGGCAGAACCGCAAGCAGCTGTAACCACTACAGAGTAGAACCCGGTATTAGCCGTAGTTGTATTGGTAATTGACAATGAAGGACTTTGAGCTCCTGATACATTTCCTCCGTTAGAAAGATTGGCAGAACCATATTTCCATTGGTATGAGATAGTACCGGAACCTGACGCTAATGCTGACAATGCAATGGTTGAATTTGTACACTGTGAGGTATTAGCTGCAGGTTGAGTTGTAATTACAGTTGCAGGATTGAGGATAAGCGTAACCGCATTTGAAGTTACTGAACCACAAGCACCTGTAACAATTACAGTATAAGAACCTGCTACACCTGACTGAGCACTGTAAAGTATCAGGTTTGGTGTTTGAGAAGAAGTATTACCGGTAATTGCTGCATTATTTCTTCTCCATTCGTATAATAATGTGCCCTGCCCTGTTCCTACCACACTAAAGGTAACATTGCTACCTGTACAAACCGTTTGTGATAAAGGTTGAGTTGATATGGTAGTTACAGCATTCAAAGACAACGTTGCTGGATTTGATAATACTGCAGCGCCACATCCGCCTGTTACAGATACTGTATAGCTTCCAACATTACCCGCTCCAACATTATTAATGGTTAAAACACTTGTTGTTGCACTAGCGTTTCCTGATATTGGAGTACCGTTGAAATTCCATTGATACGTAAGTACCCCTGTACCAACGGCAACAACACTAAATTGTGCCTGTGCACCAATACACTTAGATGTACTTACAGGATGAACACTAATACCTGTAGCTGTTTTGTGCGTTATAGTTACTCCACTACTTAATTTGGGATTCTGCCCGGCAGTTATACAACTTGTATTTAGACTTGATGTTAATTCTGCGGTTACAACACCATTATTTGGTATTGAAGATGATGTAAATGTAGAAGCTGTTTCACCAGTCTGAACTGCACCATTGATAAACCATCTGTAAGTTGGAGAATTACCACCGTTGTTAATTACAGAAGTAAAGGTTACCGGACTTCCTGCACAAATATTTGTTACACTTGGAGTAATAGAAATATAAGGTGTCACATCTACACTGGTCAGTATGATATGATTACTGTTAACAACTGCATTTGAACAAGTCGTTGCAGTCATTTGAACATAAATGTTATCAGCATCAGCCGCATTGGTTACAGAATAGGTCGGTGTGGTACTTGGTCCAGATACCAATACATTATTTTTATACCATCTGTAACTTGGCGTTGCGCCTCCATTTGCCGGGGTTGCAGTGTAAGTGATAGATGTAGAGCTACAAACTGAAGTAGTAGATGCACTTAACACAACTGTAGGCTGCGGATTAGTATTTACAGTTATTGCTGCCCTTGAACCCTCACAACCTGTTGTTGTATTTACCTGACTGACATAGTAATCTTTAGCCCCTATAATATTAGTAGTAGGAGTAATAGCTGTTGTGGAACCAACTCCACCTGTAGCAGAAGAGTACCACTTAAGCGTATGCCCGCTTAGTGCTGTAGCATTACCAGATAAATTAGATGCTGTCTGATTAAAACAATATGTAACCGGTGATGTAACTACCGGTGCAAGAGGTAATGCATTTACCACAACATTTAGAGTTGCTCTACCGCTTTCGCAGGTTGTAGCAGGATTAACCTGTGATACATAATATGGTGTATTACCCGGTGCACTGGTGGAAGGTATTATTCCAGGGGCAGAAGTACCACCCGTCGCAACCGTATACCATCTTAAAGTGAATCCGGAGGTACCGGTAGCTACAAGGTATGATGCTGTACTGTTTTCACAAAGGTTAAGCGGTGTGGTTACAGTAGGAACTGAAGGTGCTGCATTTACAGTAACTGCAATAGCAGTAGCAGGACTTTCACAACCTTCAGGAACGGTTACCTGTGTTACATAATAAGTAATAGTACCCGCCGCTGTTGTAGACGGTGTTATAGCAGTTGAACTACCTGTACCCGGATAGGTTGTGTACCATTTTAGTGTATTGCTACCATTAGGCGTTGCCGTTAAGGCTGTAGCTGTTTCATTTTGACAATAAGTGTATGCTGTAGTAGCTGACGGTGCTGTAGGCACCGGATTAATAAGAAATGAAACATCTGCATTTGTAATGCAGCCTGTATTAGGATTGGTAACTGCAATGTTATAGGTATAGTTACCAGGTGTAGCACCTGCAATAAATACAGGATTAGTTATAGTGGAACTTGTAAGATTTGTTATTGGAGTCCATGCATACGTGTAGGTTGCAGGCGGAACAAACCTCCACGCTTCAGGAGTACTTACGCCAGTTGTAAAAGCTGTTCTTCCTGGTGCAGTAGCACCTATTGTTTGGGTAATATTCTGGAGTCCAATAGTTGGTGCAGCATTACCAGTTCCGTCAGCAATATTTGTAACATGGATTTCAACAACACCCGTTGTTTCATACAATATACATTGTACTGTACTTGTTTTTGAGGCATTGGTAAACTGAGGTACATTTAAATACTCAACAATAAATCTTCTCGTAGGTGCGATCCCATCGTTCCAATATCGTATTGTTCCACTTGTGCCAAGTTGCAAATCAGATGCGAAGAGAGCGATAATATTAGCTGGATTCAAAGTATTAGGAAACACAATACCTCCAGTAGATGTATAAATATATCTCCCTAAATCTGTTGTTGTGTAACTAGATCTTATACCAAAACCAATAACCCCATTTGTTCCAACTGATAACGTTGTATTATTAACCCCAAAGAAATTATATGAGAATCCTATTGGTATGCCACCCCATCCACCATCATCCAATGACCCCCCAGAAAGGGTAATGTTTGCAGTACCGCCAGATACAATTGTTGTAACACCAGAACCGGGTGCTGTTGCTGGCGCATATGAGGTAGATGAAACCCCGAAGTTACTACCTGACAAATTAGAATTTAACTGAACAGACGCATCAGCACAAACCGCTGTTGGTGTAGCAGTAGGTACTAACGGTGAACCCGGAATAACACCTACTGTAAATGTACCACTGATAGCACCGCAAACTGCAGATGTACCGGTTACTGAATAAACTGTGGTTGTTGTTGGATTTGCGGTTACAGTTTTAATATTTGTTGCACTAAGCGGACTGCCTGTCCATGCATAAGAATTTACATTTATGCCGTTTACATTAGCAGTTAAATCTACGGAACCACCTGAAGAACAGATTATACCGTTAGCAGGATCAGAAGTAATGACATTTTTAGTGTAAATAGTAGCTGCTGTACGACCACTCACACAACTTGCATTGTATGCTTCTACTTTGTAGGTTCTTGATATGTTTGGTACACAAGTACTAGTAGCCGGAAGTGTATATGTTGCACCAATCAATGCACCAAGGGAATCGTACCATCTGATACCCGTAGCACCTGAAGGTGTAGTTGCACTTAATGTATATGCGCTTGATATATCAATACCAACACTACTACTTGCAACAACAGGATTTACAGGACCTGTGCCACTAATATCAATTGTTGCAGAGTTATTAATAGCAAACGTTTTAGAACAGGTTAATGCCCCGTTTGTAGTAGCAATCGAAACTACGTTGAAAGTATTGCCGTCGTTTCCGTTGTTTACAACTACATCTATAAATCCATTTCCTGATGCATCAGAGTTAATGGTTTTAACAGTTGGTGCACCTCCATTTAGATTATAGGTGACGTTAAGGGTTGTAGACGGCTGTAATCCTAAAAGATGCATAGTAACACTACTTGCACCCAAACATGCTGTTGCTGTTTGCGATACACCTGTAAGGGT
>JANPGE010000249.1:0-16797 GCA_031423805.1 Segetibacter sp.
TTTAAAACGCTTAACGAACTAGAAATATTTGTAGGTAACCTTACAAAAAGTCTTCCGAAGAAAAACATTATCAGTATTTGCTCATACAGTTATATTTTTTTAGATCAATTTTGGTCTGCATTATAATTCCATTTGGTATTAAAAGTAGGAGTGCTGCGGTGTATGCGAATGTTAAATTGGTTAGGTTTAACATTCACTATGTCTTGTAGCCTGCTTTTCCGTAAGCTATAAAGTAAACCTGGTTTTGAGTATATCTCTATTTTGTGTAGAGTTTCGCACTATTCGTTTTCAAATATTCTTTGATTTGCTCAAAATTCATATCCGCCATTTCCAAAGAAATTTTTTCTTTGATTGCTCTAAAAGTTTTGACTGTGTCAAACTCTTTTTCCTGTAAAGGCTTTTTAGTTTCATTCTTCATATTCTACAATTTCTTTTGGTGAACGAATTTCCAGTAAGAGCGTAGCATTCGAAAAAAAAACCTAATTGGTAATCATTCACCCGAATTCTATACGCAGACTTATGACCTTTCAATTTTTTGAGGTTTCCTATTGCTTCAAGATTTTCCGCTGCTTCCAAAGATTCAATCAACCGGATTAATGATTGCCGAGTATGTGTTGGTTATATAGCATCAAGATCCTTATAAAATTTCTTTGAGAACTCAACTTTCATGCACCACCAAGTTTTTTCATAATTAATTGGCGGCTTACTTTTTTAGATTTGTCCACTTCTTTCATCATTTTCGACAACCCAATATCTTCCAATTCTTTGGTGGAAATAGCAGATGAAGAAACACCCAGCTTTTTCAATAGTTCAGCCACAAACTTATATTCGCTGCCATTTTTAGTAGTAACAACCATTGCTTTCATAAAACAAATATAATTAAAACATACAAGCCCCGCTTACTCTCGTAAGCAGGGCTTGTATATTGAAAAATACAATCACAAATCCACGGGGTAGGTTTCTTTAAACCATTTGATATCATGAACAGGTATGGGTGCAGTTGAAAAGTTCAACAACGCTTTTTCTTTGGTAATAATAATCTGACTATTAGTTTGAATTGCAAGGTCAAAGAGGAAGTTATCTTTAGGATCTGGACTTTGTTTGTATTGCGGAACAGTTTCAATGATATGACACACATTTTTTATTATCAATAAATAGTTGTCAAAAACACGCTGTGGTAATGTGACTGCACTGGTAAGCGGAATATTCCTTTCTAATTCAGCAATCAATTCCGGCGATAGGTAAACAATCAAGTCGTAGGTTACTATAGCATTGATAAGCCTGTAAAGTTTTTGGTGCCGTGTATAGTTAATATAAACACTGGTATCAATCACCAGGTTTTTAGGCTTGCTTCTGCTCATACCTTAACCTGCGTTGGGTGCTAATAAATTCATCTGCCTCTTCGTCTGTCATTGGTTTTAATTTTTTTCTGCCTTTCACTTTGTCAAGACTTTTGGCCTGCGCCAGCAAGGCTGCCTTTCTTAGAGTTGTAAGCAATTGCTTTCTTTCTGCAACAGGCAATTTCTCCACTTCTGCTACTATTTCAGAGAGCAATTCTGCCGGTTTATTGTATGAAGTTGAAGGCATAAACCTTACATTTATTTTGAAGTTTTTAATCTGCTTTTACAATACTAAATTATGATAAATATTTCATTTTAAATTACAAAGCCCCGCTCACTCTCGTAAGCAGGACTTAAAAATTCAAACATTGCTCCCTCAATAAATTGAAAAAGGCGAGTTGAAAATGTCATCATCATTTCTTTTGCTCAATCGTTTCAAAATTGCTTTCAGGCTTTTATTAAACTGTTCATAAAGGATAACAATGGTTTTCATACGCTTATCGTTTTTAGATTTATTAAAAAAGCCCCGCCCACTTTCGCAGACAGGGCTTTTATTATTTGCCAAGGTCTTATTTCTTGTTCCTCCCCTTCGGGGAGGTCAGGAGGGGCTTCTTAATAATCCATTCCACCCATGCCGCCTGGCATTCCACCCGGCATTCCTGCACCGGCAGATTTAGGCTCTGGTTTGTCAGCAACTACACACTCGGTAGTCAGCAACATTCCGGCAATAGATGCAGCATTTTCAAGGGCTACACGGCTAACTTTAGTTGGGTCAATAACTCCGGCAGCAAACAGGTTTTCGTAAACCTCTGTACGGGCATTGAATCCGAAATCGCCTTTACCTTCTTTTATTTTCTGAACTACGATAGAACCTTCTATACCACTGTTGATAACAATCTGGCGAAGTGGCTCTTCAATAGCTCTTTTAATAATCTGAATACCGGTAGTTTCGTCTTCGTTGATACCTTTCAAAGTTTCAAGAGACTCGATAGCACGTACATAAGCTACGCCACCACCCGGTACAATACCTTCTTCAACAGCAGCACGTGTTGCATGAAGCGCATCGTCTACACGGTCTTTCTTTTCTTTCATTTCTACTTCAGTAGCAGCACCAACATATAGTACCGCAACACCACCGCTCAACTTAGCAAGACGTTCTTGTAGTTTTTCTTTATCGTAATCTGAAGTAGTACTTTCTATTTGTCCTTTTATTTGATTTACTCGGGCTGTAATATCACTTTTCTCCCCTTTGCCACCAACAATTGTTGTATTGTCTTTATTGATAATTACAGAGGATGCAGTCCCCAAATAAGTTAAATCGGCATTTTCCAATGTATAACCTTGTCCTTCACTAATAACTTTACCAGCAGTTAGTACTGCAATATCTTCCAACATTTCCTTTCTTCTATCTCCAAATCCAGGAGCTTTTACTGCGGCTACTTTCAAAACTCCCCGAATTTTGTTGACTACCAAAGTTGCTAATGCCTGCTCTTCTAAATCCTCGGCTATAATCACTAGTGGGCGACCTGTTTGTGCTACTTTTTCAAGCATGTGGACAATATCCTTCATTCCTGAAATTTTCTTGTCATATACCATGATAAAAGGATTATCTAATACGGCTTCCATTTTTTCACTATTCGTGACGAAATAAGGAGATATATAACCGCGGTCAAATTGCATACCTTCAACAATATCAACAGTTGTATCGGTTCCTTTTGCTTCTTCCACTGTTATTACACCTTCTTTACCTACTTTATCCATAGCCTGTGCTATCAGTTTACCAATTGTTTCGTCGCTGTTAGCAGATATAGTAGCAACCTGCTCTATCTTGCTGCTATCGCTACCAACTTGCTGGCTTTGACTGCGCAGGTTAGCAACAACTGCCAATACCGCTTTGTCCATACCACGCTTTAAATCCATAGGATTTGCACCGGCAGCTACGTTTTTCAAACCTTCGCTAATGATTGCTTGAGCCAAAACAGTTGCAGTTGTAGTACCGTCACCTGCTATGTCAGCAGTTTTAGAAGCTACTTCTTTCACCATTTGAGCGCCCATGTTCTCAATAGCATCTTCCAGTTCTATTTCTTTAGCTACTGTAACACCATCTTTAGTAACAGATGGAGCACCAAATTTTTTCTCAATTACCACGTTACGACCTTTAGGTCCAAGGGTTACTTTCACGGCGTTAGCCAAAGTATCCACCCCACGTTTCATCTTATTTCTGGCTTCGATATCGAAGAAGATTTGTTTTGCCATTTTTAAAACAGTTTAATGTTTAGTGTTTAATGTTTAATTATGTTTTGTGTTTCCGCAACCATGTTTCGTTACAATTTGATTCATATTTATGAAACCGGCAATTGAAATTCTATTTAACATCGTTGCTGCCTGCCCCGTCAATTTTTGCGGGGTAACTTGCCGACTTCATCGTCGGCATCCTGATAAGTACCTTTTGAATCGGGACTTGTACCTTTTATTCTTTTTGAGCCTTTACATTTTATGCAATGGTCAGCGTTGACTGATAAATGGTAATTGTCTGATTAGAAATGAGCAAAGGATGTAAATTATCTAATTATCGAATTATCACATCTTCACATTGTTCTTAAACAATTGCCAAAATGTCGCTTTCCCTCATAATAAGGTAATCACCACCTTCAACCTGAATTTCAGTACCGGCATATTTGCCATATAATACAGTGTCACCCGCTTTTACGGTTACAGGCTCATCTTTTTTGCCCGGGCCTGCTGCAATAACAGTTCCTTTTTGTGGTTTTTCTTTAGCAGTGTCTGGGATAATAATTCCACCTGCCGTTTTTTCTTCAGCCGCATTGGGCTTCACAATAACCCTGTCGTGCAGTGGGGTTACTTTTAAATTTTCTGCCATAGTGTTTTAATTTTATGTTTTGTGAGAATTTGTGTTTCACGCTGTCGTACGACAATTGTGCCATAGCACTCAAAAAAGTCAAATTTGCAGAATGTGGCAGATTTGGAGGAATTTTTGGCAGGGAAGGGGAACGCAGATTCTTAAGATGATTAAGATTTGCCTGATTTCTTAAATTTTTTTATTAAATAAAAACAAATCATCACCAAGGGAACGCAGATTTTTATGATGATTAGGATTTGTCTGATTTTCTTCATTAAAAAAAATCTTATTTTAATCCTAGCAAATCATCACAATCAGCGTTCCATCTCTTCATGTCACTTAAACAGCCCTACCGGCAAGATAAACTCCCATTGATTTGGGTTCATTCTTACCAAATCAGCATCTAGCAACCTGCTGTATCTTATGCCAAAAGTCACGTTTTGTTGATTCCACCACCGGGTATCAAAAAATAGTTCAACTCCGGTAGTCTTAAAAGAAAACGTAAGGCCGCTCCGCAAGCTTTTTATTTGTGAATAATCATAGAAACCATTTGCCCTTATTCGCTTGAAATAAACAATGTTGCCAAAGCCCCAATCAGGATATACCAGGGGGAAATGATAATTGCCACCAACCTTCCACATTCGTGGATAGTTCAGCCCATTGTACCCACGGCTAAAAGGGAAACTGTTAGAGAATGAATATTGCCCCATTGTATCCCTACCCTGATAGGCTGCGGATAGAATAATATTATGCGTTGGCAACAAGCCCGGCAAATAAACCGATCCCGAAGCCAGGAATTGGTGGGCGTTGTATTTATCAACAATAGTGCGGTATTGCAATGTCAATGTTTGCGCCCAATGCGGGTAAATATGTTGCCGTGCCTGCTGTATTTGATTGCTGAATTGAACACTGTTTTGCCAGTAAAAAAAGGTTTGATTACGCAACAGTTGTTTACTCAAACCTGTCCATTGCACTTGTTGGTTATTGATGGAGGTATTGAGCGTAAGGTTGGTATAATGTTTCCCCGCAGAAAAGTTTAGGGGCAACCTTAAACCCGCATTGGCATTAAACTCATTGTAATAAAAACTGGTGTCAGCATTATAAGCTACGTTTCGGTTAAAAGTTTGGCTAATGCCCAAAACCGGCTGCAAAAACCATCCACCATAAATACCGTTGAAACCTACATTATGGCTGCTTTCGTTGCGGTTGTAAGTGTAGGAAATTTCGCTCTGTAACGTGTTCAATATATTTTCACCCAACAATGAAAATGAAATTTCGGGATCGCTATAAGTCGGTCGCCAACTATGGTAGTGAAAGAGGTTATAGCTTTTACTATACTTGCTCATGCTGAAATTTCTAAGCGGTATATTTTCAAGCGTGGTACTTTTTTCCTGTTTCAATGCTTTACCAATATACAGGTCGGGTAGGGGGTTTTCTTTTTCATTTATTTTTTGCCAAAGCAAGTCTTTTTTACTAATTACCGCCAGCCTGTATCCATCTGCGGTAAAGTTGGCTGCAACAAGGTTTCCTGTTGAGTTGTCCAATGCAGGATGATATAATCCTGTTGCATTAGTAGCTAAACGATACGCTGATTTTTTACTATCAATATATGCCCATGCTTCATCGCTTCCTTTGTAAGTACTGGTGAAAATTACGGTATCATTTACAACTGTTGGTAAACCAATAATTCTGTTTGCATAAGGTATTGACATTGTTTCTTTAGCGGTTGCAAGTTCCAGTTTTAGCAGCGCCATTTCGCCTGATTCATTTCGCGTAGCGACATAAATAAAACTATCATTTGCGGAAAACTTGGGATAAGTATAAATGACACCTCTCACCGCTTTTGAGCGAAACAAAACATCTCCATGCAGGTTCATGGCAACAAGATTTGATTGTTGATTGGTGTTCATTTCAACAGCGATGATTTTCAATCCATCATGCGAAATATCGGGAGAAAAATATCGGCCTTTATTGGTCAGTTTCTGAACCTCACCTGTTGTGGTATTGAGAAGTTTTATATCACTGTATTCCAAGTATCCCCAACGACGGTCTGCTTTATAACTGGTATACACAATCAACCCATTGTTATAGGAAAAATAGTTGTCGTTGGCGATGTCTCTTGTAGCTATTTTTTCTTCTTTCCCTTCCGGGGAAATTTTATAAAATGCTGGAATGCTACGGTAACTTGTTTTTAAAACAATGATATTTCCAAAGCTGTCAGTGTAGGGGTATTGATAGTCGGTTACATTGTTTGTATGAATAGCAGTTTTGTAAGTAAACGGAGTTGCTTTTGCTTGTTGCCATTGGTTTTGATAGTAATCAAAAGCATCATTTACAAACTTTTCATAACTGACTCCACTATATTTTTTCACAGCATTTTGCCAGGGATAAACTAATGGCTTAAACCGTGCCGCATCCTGTGTTATATTCTTCCAGAAATCTGCTCCATACTTTTCCCTGCCATAACCTACAAGCATATATCCCAAAGGGTAATGATTGGGTACATAATGTTTCAGCGACCCATTGCGCAGCTTAATATAGCTGTACTTTTTTTGCTGCTGAAACAACGTAACATAACCATTGAAAAAGTCAGGTAATCTGCCCCGACCTTGCCGGCTTAGTGATGTTTCATTAAACACTGCATCTCCTTCGAAAAACCAATCGGGAACGGCAGCTGCATTAGCCAAAGCCCTGCCTTGTTCCCCAAATAAAATACCTGCAACTTTTGATAATCCAACATTGAAATTGTTGTATTGCTCTACATGCCTGTACTCATGAATGCTTAGGTTATCTGCCCACGACAAAGCGCCGAGTTCAAAACTATTTTGCGGAGCAAATAAATAAAACTCGCTTCTAAAAGGCCCAAGCCCTACGTAAGCATTGGAGACAGTTGTTTGGTTTTGTAAAACGATATTTATTTTCTTAAAGCTGTTGCCAATAGTGGCTGTATGATTTTTTTGCAAATCATGCACTACAGAAGCTACTCTTTTTGCGACATCACTCAATTCTTCAGGAAATATTATTCTTGCAGTGTCGGTATTGATTTGTTTCCAATGAATGGTTGTAGGATTTCCACCAAATTGTTGTGCAAATACATGGTTGCCCAATGAAAAAAATAATGATAAAAGCCATATTTTCATAAGACCGGTTTAAAACAAAACAGCCCGTTTTTCACAGGCTGTTTAATAAAACAATAGAAAAAGTTACATAACACTTCACACTTAAAACCTTAGATTTACTATTCTCCTTTTGCAAGTATAACCTTGGTCATTGCTGCATATTTATTTTGAAAGTCGTGCACATAAATCGGTTGGCTGATATGCCTTTGATCTTCGCGGTACCACATTTCAAAACTGTTAAAATCACCGGGATGATGAAGTAACACCCTGAACGCACCTTTCATATACTTAACTGCCCCATCGTCCATAGCTTGCTTTTGAAAGCCAAGCTTAAATAATTGAGACTCATCAAGCGGAATGGCTTTAATATGACTCATCTCGTACCAGAACTCCTGATCCGGTCCCGTCATTACACAAACTTTTGCATCAATTTTATCAACATTTGTCACTTCGCCTTCGTGCCAGTGACCATCGTATTCTGCCAGTACTAAATCACCGGCTTTCATTTCATTTAGTTTCAGCATATTCGTTATTGATTTTAGGTGTATAAATATCTTAATTTTTTTGGAAAGAAAAATTTTTACTTTGTAGCAACAGTTTTTGTCCATTATCTTGGTGCTTTTCCTTCTTTAAACTAAGTATGAAAAACGCCTTAATTTTAAAAACTAATTATGTTTTCAGGGTACTAACTCCAAGCATAAAGCCCTAAACCCTAAACCCTCAACCAACTTGACCCGCATCGGCCTTATATCAGATACGCACAGTTTCCTTGATGAAGCCGTATTCCGCCATTTTGAAAAATGCGATGTAATATGGCATGGCGGAGATTTTGGCGCTGCAGAGGTTGCTGATAAACTTGCAGCTTTCAAACCATTGAGAGGCGTATATGGAAATATTGACGGTCAGGATATTCGAAGCCGGTTTCCAGAAGTTTTGATCTTCACTTGCGAAGCTGTAAAAGTTTTGATGGTACACATTGGAGGATATCCAAACAAGTATTCGTTGTTGGCAAAAAATGCAATAATAGAACATAAGCCCAAGTTGTTTATTTCTGGCCACTCACACATTCTCAAAGTCATGTATGATCCCAAATACGAATGCCTGCACATGAACCCCGGCGCTGCAGGTAAGCAAGGCTGGCAGAAGGTTAGAACGCTTATCCGCTTCGCAATAGACGGGGCAGATATAAAAGATTGTGAGGTGATTGAAATCAATGAATAATGAACAGATAACAATGAACAATGAACAGTGAACAGATAACAATGAAGAGTGAAGAGATTAAAATGTACAGATAACAGTGAATAATAATTACCATGGATAATTATTGGGAGTTTATTTTTAGCTTGATAGTTTTTATGGATGCTATAAGTAGGCGTAATAATTCTTGGCAATCGTTTACCAGGCTTTGAAAAAGTTTTTCATCAATATACTCGGTGTCTTTTAACAGGTTAATCCAATACTCAGTTTCATTTGCTTCTTTGAGGGCTATGCTCATCTTGTGTATAAAATCAAGTTTGCTTTGCCCATATTCTGCTTCTCTTATCAATGCACCAATAGCTGTACCGCTTCGTAATATTTGTTTTGATAAAACAAATTCCTTCTTTTCCATTTGCAGATATTGGGAAAGCTTTACCATCCTTATGGCAAACTGATAACTCTTATTTCGTAAAATATTTTTATCCATCAGAAACTATTCATTGTTCACTCTTCATTGTTCATTATTCACTGTTCACTCTTCATTCTTCATTGTTCATTATTCACTATTCATTGTTCACTCTTCATTGTTCATTATTCACTGTTCACTATTCATTGTTCACTATTCATTGTTCATTGTTCACTTATTTCCCTATTCCCAATGACCGAAGAAACGCAGCTGAATTTGGTTCTCTTCCGAGGAAGTTTTTCAACATATCTTTTTCTTCTATAGTAGAGGCTTTTTCCAGAATGTTTTTTCTATAGCTTAAGCCTGTTTTAGTATCTAACACCCCATTCTTTTTGAATATAGAAAACATATCTTCAGCATAAACTTTAGACCATAAATACCCATAGTAATTTGCGGCATAGCCATTAAGGTGTCCAAAGCTGCAAATCATGTGGCTGCCATCCACAAAAGGCACTTGCCTCATTGCAGTTAAATCTTTTGCCACTTCATTAATATCACGGCCTTTAATGCTATCGTATTTGTCTTCGTAGGTAAAATCTAATACACCAAAATATGCCTGCCGAATGTATTGGAGCGCAATACCAACCAATTGTGTCTGCTTCATCTTGTCAAACAAAGGCTTCGGCAGCAAAGCACCGGTTTTGTAGTGCTTTGCAAACATTCTCAATGATTCATATTCCCAAACCCAGTTTTCCAAAAATTGCGAAGGCGCTTCGGTAAAATCTCCCTTTACAGAAAACGGACCTTGCGATGCAATATCAGATCTGCCTAACATGGAATGTACAAGGTGCCCGAATTCATGAAAAAGTGTTACTACATCATTATGATAGAGTAGGGAAGGCTGTTCGGTAGTTCCTTCCGGAAAATTGCAAATAAGGGCTGATACAGGATAAACTTCCTTTCCATTTGCAATGCGGTATTGACTTATAGGGAAACATGCAAAGTGAGTGTATTTATTAGCTCTTGGATATAAATCAAGATAAAAGGTGCCGATTTTTTTGCCTTCTTTAAACATTTCATAACTCTTGACCTTACTATACCAAACGGGCATGTTTGTTACTTCTTTAATTTTTAGACTAAATAGCTTTTCATACACTTTAAACATACCTTGTAGGGTGTTATTCATTTCGAAGTATTCTTTTACTTCGTCAGTACTAAGCTTATATTTTGTGTCCAATAATTTTTTTCTATAGTAAGACATATCCCAATCAAAAATTGTATCAGATTCATTTGGTTGAAATTTTCTTTTAATGCTTTTTAATTCATTCAATTGTAGGGTTACATATGGGGTAAGTTTATCAATAAGATCATTTTCAAAATTCCAGACTGTTGATGGTGTACCAGCCATTTTGTCTATAACAGCATATGCAGCATAGCTTTTAAAGCCCAATAGTTTTGCATATTCATTTCTATAATAAAAAAGACTATCAAGTACCATAATATTTGCAGGATAAGCCCTGTTGTTATAATGAAGCAACATTGTTTTTCGGGTAAGCGAATTGTTGGCATTACTCATAACTTCATTGTAATTAGGGCCATTTACAATCACCATAAACTTTCCGTTGTTTTTTTTCCAGGGAGTTGTTGTTGTTTCAGGCACACCTGCAAGTTCTTCTTCAGAAAATTCCAGACTATCTCTGGATGTTGCAATATTTTTATCAAACTGAAGTCCAAAGCTTATTAATTTCTCATTTAGTTCCTGAAGCTGCTTTCGGCCTGCATTGTCTAATTTCATTCCATTTTTTTCAAAAGAAATAATAGCTTCTTTTAAAAATTTTTTCTTGTTTGGAAATAATTTTTTTGCTGCTAATGATGAAGCGTATTGTTTAATGGTTTTATACAATTTTTCGTTCAGGAACAGTGCAGAAGCATAATTAGATAGTTTTTCACTTTCGTCATTTGCTGTATTCCGTGCATCTTCATCAGTTGAAGTCGAAGAAATTAGTCCTAGTTTCATACTAAGGTCAGTAAGGTAGTAGCTAACATCATCAAAAGCCATGAGCGTATTACTTTTTGATCCGATTTTGATAGAATTATTGATCAGTTTATTTACCCTGTCATCAGTTTCTTTTATTGTAATTTCTACAGCTTTTTTGATAATTGCACCATTTATTTGTTCAAATTGAATTGGTGTATTATCATATTTTAACAGGGGGTTGTAATCCTGGGCAATGAGCAAAGCCGATAAAACCATATTATACAGTAGGAAGATAATTTTTTTAAACATTTTTTTAAATTTAAAAGGGAACTTAATTTATTTAAAGAAGAGGTTAGGTTTTGATAAAGTTAAAAATGATTGCTGGAAATGCTAGAAGTTAATGGTGAGAATGATTTTAAAACCAAACATTTATTTCAATTTTTTTGCAACCTGTTTTTGCAATTTAGGACAATACTATTCCATTTTTTTTCTGTTACTCAAAAAAAGCCAACTAAAATTTATATTCATGAAATATGTTTCAATAAACAGGGTTTATCTTCGGATTTTAAAAAGTTCTGATTTTGAGGATTTTCCTTTCAAGAAACAAAACAGTAAATTCATTGTAAATTTTATTTTTTTCAATCATTTAAAAATTAATATAATAAAAATTTAGCTGAATTTTTTAAAAATATTTTGTTTTCTAATTTTTTTTTCTATTTTTAACACTTGTAATAATTCCCATTTCGGGCATTTTACGCTGCACCGACAAATAAAATTGTTACAAATAAATTATAAATCTTTAACCCTAATCGAATAAATATGAAGCAACACTACCTATCTGGTTAACCAAATTGCTACTTTCTAAATTTGTTTTTTCAAATCCATACCTCAAGTATTTTAGTCTCTCTTTCAAAAATAAATAAAAAGCTATGAACAGTAACAATGTTGTAAACCCCAATCAAGGTTTATTTCCATCAACTAACTTATTAGCATCCAAATCTGGATTAGCTGGTAAAGGCAGATGGTTATTAACTCTTGTGTTATTCCTTATTTCCGTATCTGGGTTTAGTCAGATATCCGGAACTAAAACAGTTGGTAATGCAGGATTAGGAGACGATTATACGTCTCTGACAGATGCATTTGCAGCAATACAAAGTAATACCCTTAACGGTAATATTGTATTGCAACTTACAACCAACTATGATGCTGTCAATGAGGCAGCCTTTCCTATTAATGCACCATCCAGTGGTTCAATAGGAACATTTAACGTTAGTGTTTACCCAACAGCTTCGGGATTGTCAATTGGCGGTACCAGTGCTTCGGGTATTATTAACCTTAGCGGTACTAAGAATATCACAATAGACGGTCGTGTAAATGCTACAGGTAGTACACGTGACCTTGTAATCTATAATAGTGATATTACAACAGGCTATACCATTCGTTATATAAATGATGCGAGAAATAATACACTTAACTATTGTAGTATAAGAGGTGGCGCAACAGTTGCTTCAGGAACTACTACAAGTGGTGTAATTTTATTTAGTACTGCTGCAAGTACCGGTAACAGCAACAACACTATAAGCAATTGCGATATCAGAGATGCCGGTTCAGGATTCCCGCAGATTGCCATCAACTCAATTGGTACTGCTGCATTTCCCAATGCCAATAACTCACTTATTGATAACAATATTGCCAATTTCTGGCACAATACATTGGCATCTCGTGGTATAGACCTTGGTGTAGGTAATACACAATGGACTATTACAGGTAATAATTTCTTTCAAAGTACAACACGTACAAGTACTGCAACGGCTACGGCTACTCAAACCTGTATTAATGCAAGTAGTACCGCGGGTAGTAATTATACCATCACAGGTAACTTTATTGGTGGTAGCAATATAGGTGCAGGTGGTACATGGACAGTTGCCGGTAGTGGTTTATATCGTTTCTTTGGTTTAAGCATAGTAGCTGCTAGTACACCCGCTTCTACAATACAAGATAACTTAATCAGAAACTTTAATATTGCTACTAATGTAAATGCAAGTCCTGTTTTTGCGGGTATCGTTTTACAAAATGGTAGTTTTAATGTAGGAACAGTAACTAAAAACGTAATCGGTCAAACAGCAGGTACAGGATCTGTCACAGTTACAATGGGCGGAAGTGCTGCTGCCGTAAATACTGCTTTAGCAGCTTATGGTATCTGGATGACAGGTACTGTGGCCGCATCTACCCTCAACATTTCTAATAATGAAATTGGTTCGTTTACCCTTGGTGCAACTTCAGTAAACCATGCTTTGGGTTTTGAAGGTATAATAGCTACAAGTGGTTCTGCTACAGCAATTAATATTACTAATAATACTGTAGGTAGTACAAGTACCCCCAACAGTATTAATAGTCCCACATTATCTGTTTCAGGTGCACAATTGCTTAGAGGGATTGATGTACAGAATAGTATTACTGGCGGTAATATAAACGTGGCCATAAATAGCAATATTGTGGCTAATATGAACCAAAACTCTACATTGTATTCAGTTACAACGGGGGCAACAGGTGCAAATATCAGAGGAATTGTAGTTTCTCCTGCTGCTGCTAATGGTACAGTTACCATAAACAATAATCAGGTTTACAATATTTCAGGTGCAGGCGCTACAGCTCCTTCTTTCAGTTCGCAAGGATCTGAATCGGGGATTGTTATGTTTGCCACAGGTTCTAATTTCGTAACTATTTCTGGTAACGATATACATGATATCAGTTGTACCAATACAGGAGCTGTTTATATGGCAGTAGCAGGTATTGTAACTTCCAATGCTGTTTCGGTGCATGTAACCAAAAATAAAATCTGTAATCTAAACAATGCATCCACACAGGCATCTACCACTCAACCACCAATAGTAGCAGGTTTTTGGTATGGTGCTTCGGGCGGTCCTTATTATTGGTCTAACAATATAGTTTCTTTAGGTAACGCTCAAACTACTAACACCATGTTCTGCGGACTTATCAGTTCGGGAAACTCTGGAGGTATTGTAAATATGTATTACAATACTATTCAAATTGCCGGTACAGCAGCTTCAGGTTCTCAACCTAGCTGGGGAGTATTAAGAACTGCATCTTTAGCAACTGCTTTTGGTGCTGCGGCAAGTGCCGGTGGGACTACTTTCAATTTGCGTAATAACTTAATTAACAATATTAGAAATGGTGGTACCGGTAAACATTATGCTTTAGGTAATATTTCTGCATCAGGTGCTACCGGATGGAGTACTACTGCTTCTAACTTTAATATACTCAACTCAACAAGCCCAAGTGCAATGGGTGGTTGGGGCGTTAATCCGGGAACGGATTATACCTTGGCAACATGGAGAACACTTACCGGTGGAGATGCTTCAAGCCTGACCGGTGTAGCAGTAACTTTTGTAGATCCTTGTGACTTACATATTAATATGGGTCTTACTGGTAATCAGATAGAATCAACCGGTACACCTATTGCTAATGCAACGGTTACAAGTATTACTCCTAATGTTACCTTAACCTTTACAGGTGATATTGATAATCAGGTACGCCCCGGCCCTACAGGTTCTGTAAATGGTGGCGGTACAATACCTGATATTGGTGCAGATGAGTTTGATGGTGTTATTTTGGACATAATTGCACCTACCATCTCTTATACTTTATTAAATAATACCTCTCTTGTAGGTGGCGAAACACTAACAAATTTTGCTACTGTAACTGACCTTGGTGGTGTAAATGTAACACTGGGAACAAGACCTCGTTTATATTTTAAGCGTTCAACTGATGCTAACGCCTTTAATGATAATACTTCCGGTACAGCAGGTTGGAAATATGATGAAGCCAATGGAGCGGTTTCTCCTTTTGCCTTTGCTATCAATTACGGATTACTATCCGGTGGTACAGGTGTAACTGTTGGTACAGTTATTCAATATTTTGTGGTGGCACAGGATCTTGCAACCCCCACACCTAATGTTGGTATTAAAACGGGAACTTTCGCATCGGCTCAAACATCTGTTAATCTTGGTGCTTCTGCATTCCCAATTGGAGGTACACTTAATTCCTACAATATTGTTACAGCGTATGCAGGTGTAATAAATGTAGGAACAGCCGAGACCATTACTTCATTGACCAATGCCAATGGTTTGTTTGATAAAATAAACAATGGTGCTTTCACAGCATCTGTTACTGTAAACATTACTTCAGACTTAACTGCTGAAACAGGTGTTTTTGGTTTAAACCAATTTGCAGAAGATGGAGCAGGTGGTTATACCCTAACCATTCAACCAACAGGTGCTGCAAGAACAGTTAGCGGTATCCCTTCAACACCTTCTTTAATTAAACTGAATGGTGCTGATAAGGTAACTATAAACGGCTCACTTAATGGAGCTGGAACAGACAGGAGCTTAAGTATTATCAACTACAGTCAGGATTATGACTTAGGAAATATTCCTGACAACTGCGTAATACATGTGTCTAGTCCTACATCTATAAACGGAGCAACCAATAATACTATTAAAAACTGTATCATCAGAGGCTTATCTAATGTTGGTACAGAATATACTATAGTACAGGGTGGATCTGATGGCGGTGGCGACCCGGGTTCAGGTGCATTGTCTCCTAATAGTAACAATACCTACCTAAACAATTTGATTTTTGCAGGTAATTACGGTATTCTGTTAAATGGTTCTGCATCTAATCCTGATGTTAATACCGTTATTTCTGGTAACGTAATTGGATCTCCTGTTAATTCATTGAAAACCTATTTTGCTGGTTTCTGGAGTCAGGGGCAATCTGGAATGCAAATTACTGATAACAATGTATTAGGTGTTGTTGGTAGTCAGGCCGGTGGTGCTAACTGGGGTATCATGGTAAATAGTAATGTATCTAATTTGATACTTACAGGCAACAATGTTACCAATATCAAAAATACCTCTACAACCGGAGGTGCTGCGGGTATCGCTCTAAGAGCATTTGGTGTTTCTACCAATATGCTTATTGCAAATAATACAATATCTGATGTTTCTGCAGTAGGTTCAGGAACCGTTCCAACAGAAACAAACAACGGTTATGGTATGACGGTTGTTTCTGGAAGTGGTTATAAAATTTATAACAACTCGGTAAATCTTGGAACTAATCAGACAGGTGGTGTAAGCGCAGCATTTTTTGTTACAACGGGTGTAACAGCAGCAGGCGCCATTGATTTGAGAAATAATGCATTTGCAACTACACAGACAACCAATACAAGATATGCAATTTATGTTGCTGCTGCTGGTTCTGTGTTAGGTACCATAAACCGGAATTTGTATTACAACAAAACTGGTGCAAATCTTGGATTCCTGGTTTCCGCAAGAAGCAATCTGGCTGCATGGCAAACTGCAACAGGTCAGGATGCTAACTCAATAAGTGCAGATCCTAAATATAATACACCAATTGTATTAGGTCCTTTGGCAGGTTCGCCTATGTTGGCAGCCGGTACGCCTGTAGCAGGAGTTACAAAAGATCAGATCAATATCACCAGAAGTGTTACAACACCTTCTATTGGTGCTTATGAATTGGCTGGTGATTACGCAGCACCGGTTATTACTTATACGCCGTTGCCATTTACCTGTAATACTGGTAATGTAACATTAACAGCAAATCTTACTGATTTTACAGGTGTATCTATTAACCCTACGTATAAGGCAAGAATTTATTACAAGAAAAATAATGGTGCTTTCTTCTCTGCATCTGGTACACAGATTGGTGGAAGTATCAATAATGGTACATGGACCTTTACAATTAACACCACTACATTAGGTGGAGTTACTGTTGGTGACAAGATATTCTACTTTGTTGCAGCACAAGACGTTTCACCAAATGTAAACCTGGGTACAAGTCCTGTAGGTGGTTTT
>JANPGE010000250.1:0-4035 GCA_031423805.1 Segetibacter sp.
ATCAAGAAAGCGGCAACTGCCAATGTGATTATTTTTTTCATACTGTTTTTTTGTTTTTAATGATTAATAAACGATAGACCAAATATAAAAATTGCCTGTGTATTAAACAACTTTCAATCTGTTAATAATTGATAAAAGAAACCCTAATTAACTAAAGGGTAGCCAAAACCGTAACTCCTCCCTTTACTACCTGATTCAATTCTACATTAACTTTTGTACCTATAGGAAGTAACAAATCTACCCTGCTTCCAAACTTAATAAAACCCAATTCTTCTCCCTGATGTACTTCTTGGCCAACAGACAAATAATTAATAATGCGTTTAGCCAATGCTCCTGCTATTTGCTTAACCAATATTTCTGCCTTACTGTTTTTAATTACTACACTGTGTCTTTCGTTTTCGGTAGATGATTTTGGGTTCCAGGCTACAAGATATTTACCCTTATGGTATTTGTTGTATACCACCTCGCCACTTATAGGGTTACGGTTTACGTGCACATTTGCCGGGCTCATAAAAACGCTCACCTGCAGCCTTTTGTCTTTGAAATATTCCTCATCTACAACTTCTTCTATTACCACTACTTTGCCATCAGCCGGGCAGATTACCTGATTTTCTCCTATAGTTAAAGAACGATAGGGAATACGAAAAAAAGAAACAATGAACAGGAACAAAAAAGCAGAAACTACCAATAGAATACCTTGAGCTGCTGAATTTTCTTTCAAAAACATAAACCCGGCCACATTTATAGCTCCAAAAATTAAAGCCGCAATACCAATACTCTTATACCCTTCTTTGTGAATTGTCATGTGTAAAAATTAGTGTGCAAATATAGAATGGTTTCCCGTTCATTTTTTTCCCGTCATTTGTTTCTAGTTATTCTTGTAAGTTTCAGTTTATACATTAAACATCCATGTGTACAACCAAACAAACGGCGTAGCCAACAGCAAACTGTCAAACCTGTCCAAAAAACCGCCATGACCGGGCATTATTTGTCCGCTGTCTTTTAAGCCTGCCATTCGTTTCAATTTACTTTCGAACAAATCGCCGGCGGTACCAAATATGGCCGCTATCGCGGAAATGACTACAAGCGAGGTTATGTCTTCAATTTTGAAAATATAGTAACCGCCAAGTGTAACCGCTAAAACACAAAGAATAGCACCGCCTGCTGTTCCTTCCCACGTTTTTTTGGGTGAAATAGATGAAAAGGGTGTTTTACCAATAACTGAACCTACAATGTATGCCATGGTATCATTTATCCAGATAGAGGCAATTAATACCAAGGGAATAACCATTCCCGTATCCATCAAAACAGTTGAACCGCTGCTGATTAAACCGTGACTTCTTATACCAATCATCAAGGCCCATGGTAGCGAAATGTACAATAAACCCATTGCTGAAATACCCAGGTTTTTTACAGAATAACTTTTGCGAAGCACAACCAAAAACAACGGTAATACAATACCGCATACGAGCAAAAGCAATAAGCCTAAACCACTCATTCTTGTACCTTTCAGCACAAATGCATTGTTGGTCATTGACAACATGAACGCCCAACCGGCCACCATAAAACCATAGCGTTGTGTTGGTGTAATATTGTTGAAATCAGGATTTATGAGCGCCATAATTTTTTGATACTCAACCCAACATCCAAAGTGAATAATAGAGAAAAGCACCAAAAAACTCCAATGGTTCCAAAGTAAGCCGACCATCATAACAGCTACAAAAACAACTGCTGATAATGCCCGTGTCTTAAAGGTTTCAACGTTAAAAGCCATATTGCGGAAAGTATTATGGAAAAATAAGTACGCAATGTACAGGTAATACCGATTGAAAACGAGTAGACATACAATTGAAAACCATAATTTATATTAAATAGAAGTGGATACCAATCTACTTTTTGCAACTTTGTTGCAAAATAGCTACCTTTGTCTTTCATGAATCTGAAAATAAACTGGGATGCACTGGGTATCACTACTTCTATTGCCTGTGCTATTCATTGTGCAGTTTTACCACTAATATTTACCAGCCTTCCAATTTTTGGTATTAATATAGTTGAAAATATTTCTTTTGAGGTCGGAATGGTACTATTGGCATTTGCAATCGGTATTTATTCACTGTACCACGGCTATAAAAAACACCATCATAGTTTTTTCCCTATGATTGTATTTTCGGCAGGTTTTTCTTTTTTAGTGCTAAAGCTATTTTTTGTAAAATATGAAACCTGGCTTTTAATACCTGGCGTATTGGGCATAATTAGTGCACACTTGATCAACTATAAAGCTTGTCGCATTCACAATCATGCACATAAGGAAGACTGCAATCATTAGATAATTTTTCAACATCTATTCCTGCAATAAGATAAAACCATCCGCATCTTTCCAAAAAGGCATTTTTTCTCTTACACCTTCAATTTCTTCTTTTTGGATTGTAAAGGTGAACATATCTTCATCGTGTTGTTTATGGTAAATTATTTCGCCTAAGGGATCAACGACCATGCTATCACCGCTATAATATATATCCTTTCCATCTTTGCCAACCCGGTTTACACCTAAACAGTAGGCCTGATTTTCAATTGCCCTTGCCTGCAGCAGTGTTCGCCATGCATGGCTTCTTCTTTCGGGCCAATTGGCAACATATATCAGCATGTCATATTCCGGTGAAGCCTTTTTCCCATCATCTTTTACGGGTTGTGGGTTCTGACGGGCCCAAACGGGAAAACGCAGATCATAACAAATCATCAGATTTATTTTCCAACCTTTAACCGAGGCTATTAATCGTTTATTACCCGGAGTATAGTATTGGTCTTCGTTTGCGTAAGCAAATAAATGGCGTTTGTCATATATGCCCATTTGCCCATTGGGTAACATCCAAATCAGCCGGTTATAAAAATTCTCACCCTCTTTTATTATCAGGCTACCTACCAAAATGGATTTCTTTTCTATTGCCATTTTTTTCATCCATGCTACAGATTCACCGTTCATATCCTCCGCTAATGTTGCCGCATTCATACTAAATCCTGTGGTAAACATTTCAGGAAGAATAATGATTTCAGTTTTCTCATTAATGCCCATTATCTTCTCTTCCAGCATTTGAAGATTGGCGGCTTTGTTTTCCCAATGTAAAGCAGTTTGTATAGTTGTAATGGTGAGTGAAGACATATTTTTTGTAGCTTAGTTTGGTGATTTTAGTTGAGCAATTGCTTTGCTGATCAATGCGGATTCATATCCTTTTTGTAGCAGAAAAGCATAGGTTTTGGCCTGTCTTACAAGGTATTGTTCTTTTTTCAGGCTTGTCCATTTGTTCAGTGCCAATTTATTCAATGTTGAAAGGTATGCTTCATCGCCGATTTGCTTCAGCGCTAATTTTATCAAAAAGCTACTGATTCCTTTTTGCTGCAATTCATATTGTATTTTTTTCTTTCCCCACTGTTTTATTCTAAATTTTCCTCCGGCAAACTGCACCGCAAAACGTTCTTCGTTCAGATAATTTTCTTCTATCAGGTAACTCAATATTTCTTCCACTTCGGTTTTTCTTAGCCCATATCCATATAGTTTTTCCTTCACCTCTTTGTGACAGCGTTCCTGGTAGGCGCAGTAAGGTTTTATTTTTTCTAAACCCTGCTCTTTGGTCAGACGGTTTTGTACCTGCATATATTGGCAAAAATAAGTGCAGAATGTTATTAACTTTAGCCCCGCAAAAAACTACAAACTTTGTGCAATTGACAAATTGCAGTAGGTTTGTTACTTTAGATTATAAACCGAGCAATAACAACTTTACACAGGCTCATTTTTTTCTGATTGAAAAATATGAATTTGTAAGGTTACATTCTGCCAATAAAAAAATAAATAAACGAATGAAATTTATTGTTTCTTCTACATCTCTGTTGAAACACCTACAGCAGATTAGCGGCGTTATCAACAGCAACACTGTATTACCAATTCTGGAAGACTTTCTGTTTGAAATTGAGAACAAAAAACTCAACATTATAGCTACCGACCTGGAAACTGTAATGCGGGTTCAAATGGATGTTGAAAGT
>JANPGE010000251.1:0-12462 GCA_031423805.1 Segetibacter sp.
GCCAAAAGCAATACAGGAGGCTGCAGAAATGTATGCAGGTTGTGTGGCCGGTGCTATACAAAAACAGGTTTATCTTGAACTAATAGAAGCAAATAGCTTTGCCAATATTACCATTCAAAAAGACAAAGCAATCATTATTCCTGATGACATTTTGAGTAACTATATGACTCCGGAACAAATTGCTGATTTCAAACAATCCGGCACTGGTATCAGGAGCATTACTGTATATGCAGAAAAACCATTGGAAGCAAAAGCATGTTGCAAGCCTGGTTGTTGTAATTAGAAATACTTATAAAAAAATTTCCGAAAAATATCTATGTCAATAGAACATTGTTCCCCTGCTCACGAACGTAAGCAATTGAGCTTTTTAGATAGATACCTTACCCTTTGGATTTTTTTAGCTATGGTGGTTGGAGTATCAATCGGATATTTCTTTCCTTCGTCTTCAACTGTTATTAATTCGTTTTCTAACGGCACCACCAACATACCACTTGCAGCAGGGTTAATATTGATGATGTATCCTCCGTTTGCAAAGGTGAGATACGATAAATTGAAAACTGTTTTCAGGAATACAAAAGTGCTTGGTATTTCTCTGCTGCTTAATTGGGTTATAGGTCCAATACTTATGTTTATACTGGCAATCATTTTTTTGCATGGTTATCCTGAATATATGGTAGGCTTGATTCTAATAGGGCTTGCACGATGCATTGCCATGGTGATTGTTTGGAATGAATTAGCTGATGGCAGCAGGGAATATGCGGCAGGATTGGTAGCATTAAACAGTATTTTTCAAGTACTATTGTACAGTGTATATGCTTATGTATTTGTTACCATTCTACCCCCATTGTTTGGCATAGCAGGGGCTGTAGTTAACATTACTATTGGACAGATTGCACAAAGTGTATTGATTTACCTCGGCATACCTTTTTTTGCAGGACTCATTACCAGAATTATTTTGAGAAAAATAAAAGGGAATACGTGGTACGAACAAAGGTTTATACCTTTCATTTCGCCCATCACTTTAGTTGCTTTACTGTTTACCATAATGATCATGTTTAGCCTTAAAGGAAAAATGATTGTGCAGATACCTTTGGATGTTGTTCGCATAGCAATACCGTTGGTCATTTATTTCGTCGTCATGTTTTTGGTTAGCTTTTTTGTTGGCAAAAAAATGGGAGCCGATTACGCTATCAATACCTCCATAGCCTTTACTGCTGCAGGCAATAATTTTGAACTGGCAATTGCCGTAGCTATTGGTTTTTTTGGCATTAACAGCGGACAGGCATTTGCAGGTGTTATAGGCCCTTTGGTAGAAGTGCCTGCGCTTATTGCATTGGTCAACGTGGCTTTTTGGTTTAGAAGAAAATACTATCTCAAAAAAGCAGTATCAACTTAAAAGCAATTACTTTTTGATTACCAACATTTGTTCTTTCAGTTAACATCGTTGTGTCAATTGAATCCCGATTTTTTCTTTGGGCCTCACTTGACCATTTGGGTAATGCTATTCAGCTTTTTTTAACCACTTATTAATTGATCAACCCTTACTTCACACCTCATAAATATTTCCTCATGAAAATTGCATTATTTAGCGACATACACGCAAATCTGCCTGCATTGCAGGCATGTTTAGAAAGTATAGAATCACAAAAGCCCGATGCCATTTATTGTCTGGGCGATTTGGTTGGATACAATATCTGGCCCAATGAAGTAATCAACGAAATACGGCGCCGCGGCATACCCACCATTGCCGGCAACTACGATCAGGGCATAGGATTGATGAGCGATGAATGCGGATGCGCATACAAAACAGAACACGAAAAAGACATGGGTAAGCTATCCATTTCATTCACCAACTCGTTGGTAAAACCAGATGAAAGAAAATACCTGCGTACCATACCTGCCCACATTAGCGTTGAGTTTCAGTTGAATAATGATAAGCTTAATCTTTTACTCGTTCACGGCAGTCCACGAAAAATAAATGAATACCTTTTTGAAGACCGCGATGAGAAAAGCCTGCTAAGAATAATGGAACAAGCTGATGCCGACATCATGTGCTTTGGACACACCCACAAGCCATATCACAGGGTACTTCCAACAGAAGTCACCGAAAACCGCCATTACCGGCATGCTATTAACATTGGTTCTGTAGGCAAACCCAAAGACGGCAATCCACAAGGTTGTTATGTATTGCTGACCATAAATGCTGATAGTAGCATTACCAACAAAGATGCCGTACAGGTTGAGTTTATTCGTTTTGATTATGATGTAGAAAAAGCAGCCAAAGCGGTAGAAGATAGCTCATTGCCAAACGAGTATGCTGATATGTTGCGGAAGGGATATTAATCTACAATCATTTTTTTAAAAAAAAGACAGGGATTTATACCTGTCTTTTTTATGCCGAAATATTTTAGAAATTAATTTCCTGCCACCACCATTTTCCTGGTTTCTATCACCTTACCATCTACCAGCAAAGTGTAGGAATAGGTACCGGCAGCAAGGCCTGATGTATCAACATTAAGATTGCCTTTTCCTTTGTTGGTTAATGTGATTTGCTTCAGCTTTTTACCATAAACATCTGTAATAATCATTTCTGCTTTTGTACTATTATTTGGGATATTGTAGTTAATCCTTGTCGCATTATTTACAGGCGGATTGGGGATGTTTTGCTCCAATGAAGCATTGGTCAGGCTTACTGATTGCTGCTTGTCTGCTACTGTTATTTCTTTGGTTGAAACTGCATTACAGCAAGCCTGCTGTGCTGATTGCAAGTCGTTTAACCTTGAAAGAATATCGTTGATTTGTTGCTGTTGTTTACTTACCGTTGATTGCAAATCGTTGATAGTTTTATCTTTTGCATTATTAGTACCTGCCAGTTCTTTTACTGCATTGACCAGCATATAAGTCATTGCACTATTATCTACCTGATAATAATCCTTGTCATCTTTCTTAAAATTGCTCACCATATATGGGGCAACATCTTTTAGTTCCTGTGCCAGCACGCCCACATACTGCGGCTTTGTATCGTAGCCTGATAATGCGTTGTAGTTATAGCTGACGGGGTTAATTTTTTTCAGTTGCTCCAAACCGTCTGTGTATGGGTTTACATTTTGCTTTAGCCTGGCATCAGATGTTGCAGTCCATGATCCACCGCCGGGTTTGGCAGCAGTACCGTTTACTTCCAGTTTGCTAGCCGGGGCAGCAGTACCGATACCCACATTGCCCGAGCCATTATTTAGAATAAGCGAAGCGGCAGCGCCAGCATTTCTTGCCATTATTTGGGTAGGATCCATTACAATGTTGGTACCTGTGGTGGCGCCAACTTCAAAGTAGCCCCCGCCAGTCACGGCTGCATTTACACCTGTTCTCACATGCAGTTTGGCATCGGGTGTAGAGGTGCCAACACCGACATTTCCCCAGCTTGGTTGCAACACTAAGTAGTTGTTGGCACCATTGTTAGACCATATTACCAACGATGTATCTGTTGGGAAAACTGCTCCGCCAAAAGCCGCTTCACTGGCAGTGTAAAAATTTATGCCTGTGCCGCCCAGGTTGACGGTGCGGCCATAGCTTGGACCATTATAGCCAATGCCAATACGGCCGTTGTCAAGTACCCTCATTAGGGTGTCTAAGTTAAAATTTCTGAGTATCAGGTTATTTGTGGAAGATGTGGTACCTGCGCCAATCACATCTAGGCGGCCAAGTGGCACACCGGGACCTGAAAATCCACCAACACCCATATTGCCGTTTTGGCTAAAATAGTGGCGGGGAATAATGGTAGCGCCCCCATCAGTAGTCGTGTACCATCTTAAATCTGAACCCCCACCAGTAGTAGCCATTTGCCATTCGTTGCTACCCTCGTATCCAAGCCTGATAAGGCCACTACTAGACTCTACAAATAAGTCTCCCCCTTTAATATGCATCAGGTGATTAGGGGTTGTGGTGCCAATACCTACCTGACCGGCACCATTTATAGTCAATTTAGGGGAAGCTTGTATGGTGAGATGAAGTTTGCCTGTTACATTACCCGAGCCGGTACCAAAATCAACATCTTCCGCAGCACCTGCATATGAACCAAGGTAACCACGATATACATCGTTTTCAAATAAGCCCATGTACATAGGGGCTGCTCCGTTGAACTGTGCCACATAGGGGCCAGTACTTTTTACATCCAGTTTGGCGGCAGGAGTTGTAGTTCCTATGCCTACGTTGGTTCCATTGTCTGTGATAAGACCATCTACAAGTGTGCTTCCGCTCCATTTGGGTACTTTGTCATTGCTCAAAATTCCAACCTTAGGATCAGTTTCTACAATTGATGAAAGGGTATTCCAACTTGCCATTCCATTAGCATCGCTGGTCAGCACTTTTCCTAAACCCTGTGTGCCATCAGCTATTTTAATGTTACCAACAACATCCATTTTGGCAGCAGGGGCTGTAGTACCTACGCCAACATTCCCGCTGGCATCAATTGTAAACTTTGGTGTGCCTTGTATTGTTAAGTGAAGTTTACCTGTCGTATTTCCAGTACCGGTACCAAAATCTACATCTTCTGCAGCACCTGAATAAGAACCCAGGTAGCCACGGTAAATGTCGTTTTCAAACAGACCCATGTACATTTGGTTTCCTCCATTAAACTGTGCAAAGTATGGGCTAGTGGTTTTTACATCCAGCCTCGCAGCCGGGGTAATTGTTCCCAGGCCTACATTGCCTGTAGCTTTTTGAACAAACAATTGATTGGTATTGACGGTTATATCTCCCGTGTTACCAATCTTCAACCGCTCTGCACGGGTGCTGCTGTTGCTGCCGGTTACAAAAGATATCCTTGCAGGCACATTGCCCGCTGATGGCGTTCCATCCACATAAAAGTCGATGCCGGCGGGGTTTTGAAAACCCGATCCGTCATAGCCACTAGACAGGAACGACATAAGGAAATCATTGTTGGCAACTACAGCAGGTACTGCCAGCGTACCTTTGCTTCTTCTGCCAATAAACACAGGTCGCCCACCCGCCAGTGATGAGGCCATGGACAGGATGTAATCAGCATTACCGGTGATCTGCTCACCAAAGCCCGCAAAGAGTGGTGCGCCACTATTGACCCACGATGAAGCAGGTGTGCCGCCGCTGCCCTTTACTGTTAGAATATTAACGGGTGCTGAAGTACCAATGCCTACTTTACCATTGGCATCTATGACCAGCCGGCTTACATTGTTGGTGGTCAGGTTCAGGGGAATGGCATTGGTAGTGCCAAGTATGGAAGTGCTGGTCGCATTGCTGTTGCCGGTCAGGTTCCACTGTGCGTTGCTTTTGATTGCAATAGCAAATAATAAAAGCACCATAAGGGGCTGTGTAATTAATTTTTTCATGTTAGATGGTTTTTATTTCCATAAAGTTAAGATAGTTTAAACAATGAACAATGTAACAGCCGCTGCACAATATGCAGCGGCTGTTACATTGTTCATTGTTCATTATTCACTGTTCACTTCCACGCCAATGGAGGACATGGCGCATTTGATTTGGTATTTAGTAGTTGTTGCATCATGGCTTTTAGTTCGGCCATGTCTTTTTTTAATTGTTCATTTATTTTCTTCTGGTCGGTGGCTTTGGCTTTCAATTGTTCATTGTTCACTGTTCATTTTTAATTGATAGTTCCTGCACAGCCTTTACTATTGGTACCACAAATTCTGCGTAGCGCAGCGCAAAATTCAAAAGGGATTTTTCAAATTAGGTGCGTTTGCCCCGACATGATTTGCCCCGACATTTATGTCGGGGGGAGGAGGAGAGATATTAATCATCTATAAGGCTTTAGCCAAATTCCTACTGAATATTTTTTTTGGCTAAAGCCAGAATATTTTTCTTTCAATGCTTCCCCGGCATAAATGCCGGGGCAATTTTTAGTGATAATTTGGAATGCCCCCAATAAATTTAAGTGTGTAAAGGGGGAGCGGTTTTGGTTTTTGACCTCCGTGGTTTAAGGAGTGCATCTTTGTCGTAATATTGTTGTTATATGACTATTGACCAATACATTGCCAACATAACCAACCGCTACCGGATGAACAATGCCACAGAACATACCTTTCGTGGAGACTTGCAACAGTTAATTGAAACAATAGTACCCGATGTAAGGGCAACCAAAGCTTCTACGCCAATTGCAGTGATACCGGTGAGGTTTTATTGGGTATTGCTTTGTATTGTGATAGCACAGCCCAAAAAACTATAAAGACGGGGATAAGTCTTTTCATTTCTGTTAGGTTTAGTTGTAATGAATGTAAGCATAAACCAAAAAAAGAGCAGCTCTGATTTGTAGGATAGCGATTTTTTGGGGTTTATAGTTTTCGTCTTTACAGGCCAAGGCAGGTTTGTTAGGTATGTACTGTTCTCTGTTCACTTTTCTATAATTTAACCTTGAAGCCGCCATTCAATACAAATCCGTCAACAGGTGCATAAATGTCACGAAAAACAGGATTAGTAATAGTCCCGGTATATATCTTGTCAAACCGGGTCTGTCGTGTGTCTCCAAAGTTTTCAAAGTTGGCAAAGATGGAAAAGTGCTTCCAAAGTTTTTCAATCATGAAACCTGCAAGCCAATATGACTTTCCGGTTGCACCGTCATTTAGTTTTTGTGGCGAATAATAATAGGCTTCCAAACCTATTTTTAAGTTGTCTTCTACTTCATAAACCAACACATTGTTTAACCGATGTTTTGCAACAAGCGGAAATTCCGTTGTTGTAGTGTAATGTTGTTTTACATCTGCAAATGTGTACCCAATAAAAAGTTTGAAGTTTTGATAAGTGAGCTTGCAATTTGTTTCTAGTCCTTTTGTGTCAATGAAGCCTGTCGGTTGTAAATATTCATAGTAGGCATTAGTGAGCGGTGTCAGCACCAATGGATCATTGATTCGGGTATAGAAAAAAAGCTGGTTAATGCTCAATGAAACTTTGTTGCTGAAAAATGTTGTACGGTAGTTAATGTCAAAATTACCTCCGTAAGATTTTTCTGCTGCCCGTTTATTTTTATCAATGGGTAATACATTTTTAAATTGAATTCTTTCTGCATCTTCTGTAAATACGTTGGGCGTTTTATAGCCCAATCCACCACCAATCCTTGATGTAAGGTGATTGTTTATTTTGAACAATGCAGAAAGTCTTGGTAAAAGAAAATACCCATAATCATTATGATAGTCGCTACGTAAGCCCGTTTCCAGCGAAATGATCTGTGAAACAGTCCAGGTGTTTTGCACAAAGGCCCCAATGGTTTGCTGCCGGTAGTTGACGGGCACTATTGTGTCATGTATGTGTTGTGTAAACTTATCAGTAAGCACATTTACTCCGCTGATCCATTCTGATTTTTCCTTTTTGAAATTAAAATTTACTTCGCTGTAAGATGAAAGTTGTACTCCTGAAAATAAGTAATCAGGAATTTGGATGGAGCGGTTGTAATAACTCACACTGTTTTTAAAGCTAAGTTTTGCCTGTTCATTTATTGTATGTTCAATGGAAAGTTGAGTGCTGTAACGATTGGTTTTATTTTTTTCAAAGTATGCATGGGTGCTGTCGGCATTGCCTGCTATGTACTGGAAGTCGCCACCAATGCGGTTTTCGTAGGTTGCATTGATACCAAAATTTGCAGTCGTTTTCTTGGAAAAGTTTAAAAACAGTTTTGGGTTAAGGGTGTAACGGTCAAATTTTGGAATGGCCGTCAAGCCAATCTTCGCAGGGTCGTAAGGTGTACCATGGTTATAGGATGCAAAGATTGTTGTTCCAACTTTGCTGAACTGTTGCGAATAAAAACCACTCGCATCCAGTCCAGCTGCAGAAGTTCCATTGACAAGAAAATTCAATTCCCTTTCCGCTTTGGGAGTTTTGGAAATAAGATTGACCAAACCTGCAATTGCCCCTCCCCCATAAAGCGTAGATGAGCTGCCTTTGATTACTTCTACCTGTTTCAGGTCTAGCGGCACAATTTGCAGTAAACCCAATCCACCCGAAAAACCTGAATACAAAGGCAACCCGTCACGAATTAGTTGTGTATATTTTCCGTCAAGTCCTTGTATCCGTATGCTTGAATTGTAACTGGTAGCTGATGTCTGTTGTGTTTGGATGCCTGTACTTTCATTCAACATCATTCTTATATCCCCTGGTTTCATGTTGCCTTTTTCTTCTAGTTCCTCTCCTGATATTGTTTCCACCCTTGTAGGAATATTAGCAATGGAACGACTGCTTCTTGTTGATGTAACCACCACTTCATCTTCTTCGTTCTCTGCTTCTGTTAATTCTATTTCTATTGTGCTGTCATTGACAAGCGGAAACTGAAATACCATCAATTTTTCTTCGAAACCAACATACGAAAACAATAGTTCAAAACTTCCAACAGGGATGTTACTTATTGCAACCAATCCATTGCTGTCAGCAATTGCAGATTTGTTTAAAACTTTGATACTTGCTGTTGCATTTTGCAACGGACCTTTCTCTACATTTTTAATAATTGCTTTAAATGTATGCTGTGCATGCAGGTTGAGTGTAAACAGCATAGCTGTGCAATAAATAAAAAAAGATTTCATCATGATAAATGAAACAAAATAACAAATAAATTGTGTAGTTATAATTCTCTAAGGCATAATAAATCACAATGCCTGCCCATTTTTTACGGAAAGGTAATTGTGATTTATTATTATTTTTTGATCACTCCCCTGCTAAAGGCGGGCAAGGAGCAATTGTTTTGCTATTCATTAATTGTTGCATCATGGCTTTGAGGTCGGCCATGTCTTTCTTTAACTGTTCATTTATTTTTTGCTGTTGTTCATTATTCATTTTCAATTCCTCATTCTTAATTGATAACTCCTGCACCGCCTTCACCAGTGGTACTACAAACTCTGCATAGCGCAGGCCGTAAATGTCTTTGCTGTTCTTAGGTTTGTCCACGCCGCTGAAGTCGTAGCCTATTTTGTTGGCGGTGGCTTCTACTTCTTGTGCTAAAAAGCCGGAGAAGCGGATTTTTTCTACATCGTATTTTCCTTCCCAGTTAGCGGTGTCTTTTTCGCCGTAGTTGGCCTCTTTCCATTTTGCATAAGCATTAATATCGGTATTGTAAGTAACGGGACGTAGCAGGTTAATGAACTCTAACCCTTTTACTTCACCTTCTTTGATGTTTTTCTTAAACCGTTGGTCGCTGAAGGTGGTAAAACCAACCTGCCCTTTTATGCTGGTGATGGAAGTGTTGCCCACGGCTATGGAGTTGGTAGCGCCGGGTTCTGCATCGTAGCCAATACCGGTGCTGTTACTTTCGGTAGTAATAGCGGAATTGGCACCATATCCCAGTGCTGTATTGTAATTGCCTGTGGTAGTACTATGAAGGGTGTAGAACCCTATGGCAGTGTTGCCGCCACTATTGGTACTGTTGTAAAGTGATTTTGAGCCTACGGCAGTGTTGTAATTGCCGGTGCCGTTGTGGTTAAAGAGCGATGAATCGCCTATGGCTATTGTGTTGTGACTTTTTACATTTTTGTACAGTGCCACAACGCCGACAGCCACATTGGAGTATCCGGTGGTGTTTGAATACAATGCACCCGACCCATTGGCAGTGTTGTTGCTTCCTTGATTGCTAAACAATGCGCCACTTCCGTTAGCTGTATTGGAGTCGCCGTAATAGTTATATTTTAATGCTTCAGCACCGGTTGCCGTATTGTTGCTTCCTGTTTTATTATAGCGTTGCGCATGATAACCACTTGCGGTGTTGTTGCCTCCGATGTTGTTTAAGGTTAATGCTTCAGCACCATTAGCAGTGTTGTTAATACCCGTTGTATTGAGGTATAATGCACCTGCACCCGTGGCCGTATTGTAGCCTCCTGTTGTATTTTTATAAAGAGCATAGCTACCTACGGCAACATTCAAACCACCATCCGTATTACTGAACAATGTCTTTGCCCCGATGGCAGTATTGAATATTCCAAATTCTGGTTGAGCAAAATTTGTCTTGTTATTAAACAATGCACTATCCCCTATAGCTACCAGGTTGCCTATTGTAGTGTTTTTATAGAGTGCAAGGTTGCCGATAGCCACATTGCTGCTGCCGCTTGTATTGGCTTTCATTGCTCCTTTGCCTATGGCAATGTTGCTGTTGCCGCTAAAATTGTTGAACAAGGCAGAGTCGCTACCCACTACTATATTGTTGCTTACATTACTGTTTCCTTTTCCTATTCTTAGTCCGTTTATACGTGCATCACCATTTACATCAAGTAGGGCAGTGGGGGTGACGGTGCCAATACCCACCTTGGTTCCGTTGTCTGTTATGGTGCCGGTAACCAATGCAGCACCGTTCCAACGGGGTACGGCAGAGGTGTCTGCAACTGATACCTGCGGGTCGGTTTCCAGTATTGAAAGTGTATTCCAACTTCCTATGCCTGTGGCATCACTCACCAACACTTTGCCTGCACCGGGGCTGCCACCGCTTATTTTTATGGTGCCGTTCACATCCAGTGTGGCGGCAGGGCTTGTGGTGCCAATGCCCACATTTGTACCATTGTCGGTGATGGTTCCGGTTACCAATGCAGCCCCGTTCCAACGGGGTACGGCAGAGGTGTCGGAAACTGATACCTGCGGGTCGGTTTCCAGTGTAGAAAGTGTATTCCAACTTCCTATGCCTGTGGCATCACTCACCAACACTTTGCCTGCGCCGGGGCTTCCGCCGCTTATTTTCAGCGTGCCGTTTAGGTCTAATGTGGTACTCGGGGTTGGAGTGCCTATGCCCACTTTTCCATCTTTTGCCACCAGCACATTGCTAAATGCCTGGCCTACGCTCCACGACCATTGGTCGCCAAACGTATGGCCGCCGGTAGCTGCAAATGTGGCGGTAACGCCATTGGCTAACACAATCGGATTGACAATTGCAGCAGGGGCAGCAAATGTGGCTCCACCATCGTTGCTCACTTCTATAATGTTGGGCGTAGGTCCTGAATTACTTATCCTGATGACATAGCTGGAAGTGCCGGTGCCGGTGTATCCTCCATTGTTTGCGGTCAGGTCGTTAACACCCGAACCGGTAAACGATACACCCGTGAAAGCACTGGGCTGGCTCACATGCAATATGCCCTGCGGGTTGGCTTCACCAATGCCCACGGCACTGCCGGTGTTGATGATTGTTGAAGAGGCTTGCAGCGTAGTGCCATTGTATCGCAGTGTTTGGTTAGCACTGCCTGTGGGTAAAGATCCTGTTCCGGCAGTCGCCCAGGTTGCCAGTCCGTTGGCATCGCTGGTTAGCACCTTGCCAGCACCTTGTGTGCCATCGGCTATTTTTATGTTCCCGGTTATGTCCATTTTAGCCTGCGGCAAAATGTTTCCTACCCCTACATTGCCCGTACTTTTTTGAACAAACAATTGGTTGTTATTTATAGTAATATCCCCCGTGTTGCCAATCTTCAACCGCTCTGCACGGTTGGTGCTGTTGCTGCCTGTTACAAATGATATACGTGCAGGCACACTACCCGTTGTGGGAGTGCCATCTACAAAGAAATCAATGGCAGCGGGGTTTTGAAATGCTGCACCATCGTAGGCAGATGAGAGGAACGACATAATGAAATCGTTGTTGGACAAGGAGAGTGGTGCAGCCAAAGTGCCTTTGCTGCGGCGGCCAATAAATACCGGACGGGCATTGGACAAAGTGGAAGCCATTGAAAGAATGTAATCGGCATTACCGACTGTGTTTTCTCCAAAGCCAACAAACAATGGTGCTCCTGCTGCTACCCAACTGGCAGCAGGTGTGCTGCCTGCACCTTTCACGGTTAACAGGTTGATGGGGGTGGAGGTGCCAATGCCTATTTTACCATTGGCATCAATGACTAACCTGCTCACATTGTTGGTGGTTAGGTTGAGTGGAATGGCATTGGTGGTACCAAGGATAGAAGTGTTTGTGGCGTTGGCATTGCCGGTCAGGTTCCATTGGGCTAATGATCTGTTAGTTATCACAACCAATAGTACAATCACAAGAGTTGAAATTATTTTTCTCAATACATGAGCTTGGCAGATAGTGAGCGCCCGAAGATTGGGTAATCTTCCATTCCAGTTTGTTGTCCTTGAGGGTGAGCGTCGCCTCGCCTGTCGCGTCGCTGTAACCTCTGTGAAAGCGAATATGAGCGACACCTGCAACGATGTCTCCTGTAATGGATGGCTTGCCCTCACCAGGTAGGACGGCGTCTATGCGGTTGCCGCGGTGTGCGATTGCAGTGTGGTATCCTTGGATGTGGTTTCTGGTCTGAGTGAGGTCGAGCGAGAAGTTGGCGGCGTTGCCTACGCTGAAAAACCACGAGCCCGCAAAACCTTTCTTCTCGGTCGCGGACGCATCCGCAATAAGAAGCATGAGAGCGAAAAGCGTGGTGAGTAGGTTACGCATGGCTAGTCGCCTAACGACCCCAAGCTCAGCGACGGCGGAGCGTGGCGCGGTAGCTGCGTGGTGGAGCGAAGAGGAAGCGAACG
>JANPGE010000252.1:0-10447 GCA_031423805.1 Segetibacter sp.
TAATATGGTTTAAGATTTCTTTCACTTAAATTGAATAGTAAATCAAAATCTGTACGCTTTAATATTACTGTACTTTTGTTTCAACTAAGTAATAATCAGTTTACAATGGCCAGAATAAAACTTGACCTTCATGATATTTATAACAATAGTAAAGCTATAGACAATGCTTTGCAAAAAGCGTTTGAAGATGCTATTGACAAAAAAATAAGGGAAGTAGAAATTATACCCGGAAAGGGTAGTGGTCAGTTGCGCAAAAAGGTGGAACGTTTTTTACAAATGCCTCACATAAAACCATTGTATCACCGCATAGAAAATGATAGTAAGAACTTCGGAAGGTTGTTTGTTTATTTTAAGTTTTAGGAAGCTGCTTTAAAGATTCCATATTGATAAACTAAACACGTACAAACTTATCAATGACAAGTGCCTGGAAATACCTGTTTGGTACAATCCATTTCTGGAAAATAAATATTCCTGTAACAGCACAGGCAACACCGGCAATGACATCAAGTATATAGTGGTGGCTGCTATATACTGCGGCAAACCAAATACCCAATACCACCATGCCAAAGAAAATATTAATTAAGCCCAGCTTATTTCTAAGACCATAGTAAAGTACAACAAGTGGATAGGCAGAATGTAAAGAAGGCATGGCTGCAAATACATTGGAGCTCTTACTGTATAAGCCAGAAAAAACAGGAGCCTGAAAATAATCATCAAAACGTTGTAAACCGGCGGTATTGCCCGGAGTATGCGCATTGAATACAAAACCATAATGCTGAACATACCATGGTGGTGCAGCAGGATAAATATAATACCCTACAAAACCAATCATGTTAACAAACAAAAAAGTAAGTGCAAATTGCATAAACTGCTCTCTTCTGTTTGTAAAAAATAAATGAGCCGCAAAAAAAAGCGGAACAGGAACCCAGCACAAATAGAAAAAGCCGCTTATGATATCAAGTAGAGTGTGTGTATGTTGTCGCCAGTATTCGTTTGGTGTTAGTGTTATGCCATTTGATGTTATGCCAAACCATTGCTTCTCCGCATTGTACAAGCTCTCAATATGAACAGTGTTATATTGGTAGTTGGGAAACGCCTTCATGAAATCAAATATGATCCAGAAAATAATAAAAACAGAAAAGCCTGTTATGAACTTACGTGTAGAAAACGAAATATAGAATAACGAATTAAAAATAAATACAAGTACCAATTGTTCAACTTTGAAGCCTATCAAAAGTTTAGATAGTAAAAGATAGCCCAGCGATATAGCAGAGGTAAGTATCAGGTCTTTTTTTGAATACAAACCTGAAGTTTTGGCTGTCTTTACAGTTGAAGGCATGTATATTATTTCTTTGGAAAACCTGACCTGAATATTTCATCCCAAAGTGATGAACTGACACCAAAACCTTTGGTACTATCGCTGTAGTGGTGAAGCATGTGGTGTTGTTTAATCCTTTTCCAAAAGTTAGATTTAAAGTTATAATGGTGCATTGCATAATGCATCATATCATAAGTTAGGTATCCAATTAAAAATCCGGGAAAGAAGGCAAATAATTGCGTTTTTCCTGGAAGGAAGAAAGAAAATAAAAAATAGAAAAGTGCAGCTAATGGAATACTGGCCGACGGTGGCATTACCAACCTTTTAGCATCTCTTGGATAATCGTGGTGTACACCATGAAAAATGAAGTGAATTCGTTTACCCCATTCAGATGTAGGATAAAAATGGAAAATGTAGCGGTGTAATACATATTCTGTAACTGTCCATACCGCCATGCCCAAAAACAAATAACCTGTAAAAGCCGGCACTGTAATATTGTTTCTAAAAGAGAGTACTGAAAAAACAATAATGACCGGTATATAAATAAATAACGGCACAGAAAAATGGATCTTAGAAAGACCTTCCATGAGCCCGTTACTGAACAACCTGATTGACTCACTTGAATTAGATACGTAATTCTTCTTCATAACAAAAACAACTTTTTCAATTCTATATTTTCAAACGTTCCACCGTTTCTATTCCGGTGATGGGGTCTGACCCCCTTAGTTCTATGTATTCAACATTTGGCGACCAAAAAGTACCTCCGTTTATTTTTACGAAGATACGATGCAGGATGGCTTCTTTTTGATTTATGGTTGCATAAACATTATATTTATAATTTGTACCTCTTTTTAATATCATTGGATATTTTTTCAAAGAAACAAAATGCAATTTAAATTTATCCTTGGCTAATTGAGATGATTTCATGCCGTAGGCGAACGTACGTTGTATATAATTTAACTCCTTAGCTTGTCCCTGTTCCTGATAGCGCATCCAAAATACATGAACAGGATCACTTGCATCAAGCACCCCGTTTTTATAATTCAATTCACAAACAATCGTATTTGTATTGGTATTTTTTTGTAAATAAAATAATTGGTTTGGACTTGATGGCACCGGATATTTTTCCTGCCCGTTAACCACTAATAAATTTAATAAAAGCGCAACCAAAATCACCATGAATCTATGCATACTACACACTTATTTCTTTCAGTTTATCTTTTAGGTCAAGTCCTTGTTTTGCTGCAAATAATCGTTTAAAAGCGGTCATATTGGTAAGTATAGCCATTGCTGCTATTGGTAAAGTAAAAATAGTCATGGTTTCAAATACATGAAAACGAATACCTGTAATGTATAACTTATAATCGCCTCCAATAAAGTGTGCTGTAACGCCACATGCTATTGCAGATATACCTATTAACACTACCCGTTCAGGCCGTTGCATCATACCACCTTTATTTTCTACACCTAAACCCTCGCTTCTTGCCCGGGTATAACTCACCATCATAGAGCCTATAAGTGCTATAAATCCACTAATGGAACTTATGAAATAATGATGTGCAACCAGATAATAGCAAATACCTAAAAACATGACTGACTCACTATACCTGTCAAGTACAGAATCGAACAAGGCGCCAAATGTTGAACTCATATTTCCCAACCGTGCTACCTGCCCGTCAAGCATATCAAAAAGGCCGGCAAAAAGTACAAGTGCACCTGCCCAACCCACGTATGATAGTTCGCCTCTGTTGCCAATTTCTGCCCCAATAATAAAAATTACCGCTACGCCAATATTCAGTACAAGACCTATAGTTGTAACAGCATTGGGTGTAAGGCCTAATTTTATCAACCCCCTTACCAGCGGGTCAATAATTTTATAAATTCCTTTTTGAAGACGGTCTCTAAACAATTGTTTTGCCATAATGGTATTAAAAATCAAATCTTAAACGTGAACGGATACCCCATTCTGTTACGTTTGGATTGTTAAGGTAAGTTAGTCTTTTGACAAAATCAATTCTTAATAGTTTAAATACATTTGTAATGCCCGCACTCACCTCTATATAAGGTGTTTTGCCAAGGGCATATGTAGTGGGTAATTGGTTTACATCATCAACAGGAAATTTTAGGGTTGATTGATTATACGCCGGATTATTTTCATTTCTTACTCCACCCCAAAGTATTTTACCAGAAATAACCTCTCTCCACTGTAATTTTTTTAACAATGGTATTTTGTTGAAGAAAAATCCATTGAACTTATGGTCTATGCTAAGTGCTGCATAGTGGTCACTTACAAACTCAAGAAAATTCATGAGGTTATAAGAATTTAACTGGTATGAAAATGTCTGGTTAGCACGGTGTACGGTCATAAGCGGGTAAGGAAGTTTTCCAAAAGTATAACCACCTTCTAATACGATATCTGCAAATCCCAATTGAGACAGATAGGCTCTTTTATCAATGTTCAAATTTAATGTATGATAGTTGTATTCACCTTTAAATAAACCTTTTATACCAGCTATATATCTAAGTCTGATTAGGGGATATTTATTGACAATAGGTATCCTGAATCTTTTCCCCTGATAAAATTGTTGGTGCGGTGACCATCTTAATTCTGCTGACAATTCATTAGTAGTCAGGTTGGGTATATTTGTAATTGTACCATTTGATTCTTGTTTGTTATAGACTATAACTCCTGCAGGGGTTTGTTTCCAGTTTTTTATACCAAGGGTATATCCAAAGTCTTTACCAAATTCACGTACATATTCTGCTTTATAAATATCGTTATACAACCACTTATCATTATTGCCCCTTTTGAAGGATAATAAGAAGTTGTCCTCCACTACAAATTGCAATTCCTGACCAGGAATTTTTGTGTCTCTTTGAACGCTAACCCTTACAAAATTGTTGGGAAAAGAATATATAGAACTACCGTTAAAAGAGTAAGCCAATGAACCAAAATATTTCCATTTCTTATCTTTAAATCCGTAAGCAACATAGTTTTCAAGATAAATATTGGGGTTAAATTTTGTTGTGCTTCTGCCACCTACACGCAATCTAAATCCTTCAACCGGGTTAAAACTATAAAACGCATTTACAGGACCAACTTCATACGGACCAAAGCTTTTATAACCTGCTAACAACAGGGTTGCTATGTCCATAAATGTTCTGAAAGATTTCAGGTTGGTGAGGCTATCAATGTTGCTATAAACTTTTGATTCTGCTTCAGAGAGTTGCGGGGTTCGGTGTACCTGCCAGAAACTATCTGTCTGATTTTGTTTCTCGTTGAATAACTTAACTATACCATTACCCTGATAAATACTATCAGGTGCCGGTTGGTTTATTTTATAATCTTTAAAAGATACAGTGCGTTCGCCAACAATACTGCTTTGTGCACCTTTAGATAAAGCAAATTCTACAATAGTATTACTCATTTCCACATGAAATCTTCCATCAGGGCCTTTGGCAAAATCCTGGTTGACATGCAGCTCTCTTACAAAGTTCAGGTTGGCGTGTTTGCTTATACTCATGATAAGCTTTTGCACAGAGTAATTGCCATCAAGCGTTACAAACAAAGTGCCTTTAAAAAGCAGGTCTTCAAGATTGCGTGGAGAAAAGTCGAGCCTTGCAAGTTTTATTCCATCCAGTTCTATGGTATCTCTTAAATAAAATCTATAAAAAGTAGGAGAGGCATCTGCAATGGGGCTTAAAAATGTATTTCCTAATAATGAAATGTTGTTGTCATAAACTTCTACATTTTCATACATCCTGTCCAGGTAAGAACTAATGCCTTCTACATCAAGGTATTCTTTAAAATCAACTTTCTTTTCACCTAAAATAAACACCTTATTCTTTTCAGGGTTTTTGCGATAGTATCGTTGAGAAAGTGTTTCGTCAAGGTAGCAAGGTAACATGGCCCTACCCTGTATTTTAGTAGTATCAGTATTTTGGAAAATAAATTTGAAGTTTTTAAGAAACTTATTGTTGAGTAATTTTTCCGGTGTTTTGGTAAGCATCAACTCCATTTTCTCATACTGCTCGTATGATACATAGTCATAAGCTTCAGTAACCCTGTTCTTGTTTTTATTTTCAATAACCCTTCTTATAAGTTCTACGGCAGGGTTGTTTTTGTTGGTGTACTTTCCTCTTCTTGTTGCTTTTACTGTTACACCTTTTTTGTTTTCAGCCACTTCCATGTACACATTAATCTCCTGTTCCTTATCGGGCCAAATGTTTTTGGTAACGGTTTTATAACCCACATAAGAGAATATCAGGACTGTAAGTTTTGGATTAGAAGTTGTTATGGTAAATGTTCCATCTTCTGCACTTGTAACCCCTTTGCCACCTTTGAAATAAATGCTTACATATTGTATAGGTTTTTGTGTACCCGCATCTTTTATAACACCTTTTATAGTAGTTTGAGCATGAGAAATATAAAAAGAAAATAGAAATATTATTATAAGCCCCGACCGTTTTATTAACTCTATCATTTTATCCATCAATTTTTTTAAAAACAAAATTTTTCTGTAGCGGATAGTTATATCCAAAAGCTACAATAAGCGACACAATTATTTTTGATATGGCATAGTGGACGTTTAAAATTTTTGCAAAAAAGTAAACACCACCCGTATTCAACACCAAATTTCCGATCCAGATAAATGCATATTTTTTGGCTTGTTGCTGAATGTTTTCCGAATTAGATTGAAAAACCCAATAACGCCCAATAATAAAATTTATCAAACCACCACAAACTGTTCCTGTTGCGCTTGCTATAACCACATCTACATTAAAATAACTAACCAACACAATATGAACCAAATAGTCAAATAATGAAGAGATTATTGAAGACAGGTTGGCTTTTAAAAAAGTAATCACTTATGTTGCAGGCTTTTAAAAAGACTTATTATTTAAATCAGTTTTTAATATGGCGCAAAACTAAGGAAACTATTTTTATAAAAAACGTTTCCATAGTTTAATTATTTGTGAACACTTTTGGTTATACAAATAAAGAGATTTCTAAGTAGAGGGTAGGTTAAAGTTAAGTGTAAAATGAATTGTAGCGGCATAAAAGGGGCCCGCCCAATAAAAGGGCAATGTCTATTCTATCTATTCAACACTGTTGCCATACGGCCCAAAAACAGGATACTGCATCAACAGTACATTTTATTAATAATTCATCGAGTTTTTACCGCAGTGCTATTAAATGCAAATAAAAATAATTAGAGAAAAATTATTTTATGATAAGAAATTGTAGTTTAGCAAAGGGAATAATATTAAAAACAATAAAATGTTGTATTTACGCTACGACAATGTAAAAAGCGTAGGATTAACTCATTGAAAATCAATCCTAATTTTTTATTAAAAAGTCGTCTAATTACGTAAATGAAAGCGTTATCGGTAACTCTATTGACGACCCTGCTGACTACCAACGGAAAGACTTTGAAAAACATGCTGATGTAATTGCCAACTCTTAAAAGACACATTTATTTATTTCAAAGCTTTATGAAGTTCACAATTCAAAATACTATCTTAGACCATCTTAAATAGACAAATCAATGAGCAGTTATTTCTTTCTACAAGCCGAAAAAAATCCAACAAATGCGGACTTCATTGAGCAATTACAAGAATATGCTGACAGTCAGAAAAATTTGGTTTATGTTTTAAATCGTCCTCTAACTGACCAAAAATATTCTTACAATTATTCTCAATCTCTAATTGTATTATCCCCAAAAAATAAAATTGCAATAATTGACTACGGAAATAAGAAAGAGGCATTTGAAAATTTTATTGAAGACGTACTTGAAGATATTGGTTCAATATCCGACAAATATCTTTACAAAGAAGTAATAGGCAGACCAAGACAGTGGAGAAAATCGCTAATAGAATCCGAAATTAAAATTGCTGATGTTAAAAGTATAGATAAATTATTCAGCACACTGACTCTTCAAGATGAAGGAGAAAAAAAGAAATTAGACCTTTTGATTTCTCTTTTCATTGGTAGTATTAACGACATTTACAGAGTTAAGGAGGAAGTACCAATCACTGCTTTAGATAAGGTTAAGCAAAAGATACAATTATTTGATGGAGACCAAACAAGGTTTGTTTATCAAAGACCAGATAAGAAAAAAATTAGGATTCAAGGATTATCAGGGACAGGGAAAACTGAATTACTTCTTCATAAATTAAAAGACCTTTACACAAGCGACAATTCCTCTACTATTTGTTTCACTTGTCATAACAAAATATTAGCTGACAGTTTAAAGAAGCGGATTCCATCTTTTTTCAATTTTATGAAAGTGGAACAACAAATTGAATGGGAGAAAAGACTTTGGTGCGTCAATGCTTGGGGTTCGGGTTCAACTCCAAATTCAGGAGCATATAGATACATCTGTGCCTTCTACTCCATCCCATTTTATAGATACACATATCAAATGTCATTTAGTAAAGCTTGCAAACTTGCAATAGATGACATCAAAACAAAGTATCCAAATGGCGAAATGAAACCAGCATTTACTTATATGTTCATTGATGAAAGTCAAGATTTTGATGACAACTTTTTTGACCTTTGTGAATTGGTAACTGAAAAAAATATTTATGTAGCAGGTGATATATTCCAAAGCATTTTTGACGAGACTATATCAAGTTCAATTCAGCCAGACTTTTTACTTGGTAAGTGTTACAGAACCGACCCAAAAACTTTAATGTTTGCTCACGGACTTGGCATGGGTTTATTTGAAAAAAACAAACTTCGTTGGCTTGAAGAAAAGGAATGGAAAGATTGCGGTTACAACGTAGTTATTCAAGATGGCAATTATCTATTAAGCAGAGAACCACTTAGGCGTTTTGAAGATTTAGATGAAAATTTTGAGAGTATCAGAATAGTTGAAATAGATAAAAACTATTCCGACACTGTCATTCAACTTATTCAACAAATAAAAAAGGAAAATGAAACAGTTCAGCCAGACGATATTGGAATAATTCTACTTGACACAGAAAAAGATATTTACCAGTTGGCTGATACCCTTGAAGTCAAAATCCAACAGAAAATTGGTTGGGAAGTCAATAAAGCTTATGAAACAAAAGAAAAGCAACCCAATACAATTTTAATTAGCAATAGAAACAATGTAAAAGGTTTAGAATTCCCCTTTGTGATTTGTATTACCAGAGCAATAAAGAGCAGTTCAAGTTATAGGAACTCCCTTTATACAATGTTAACTCGTTCATTTATTAAATCCTTTTTACTAATTCCAGACAACAATCGTTCAGGTCTAACAGAGACAATGAAAACTGCCTTAAAAGAAATAGTAAAAAATAAGCAAATGGTTATTCAAGAGCCAAGTGAACAAGAGAAAAAGAAAATCAAAACAAGTTTTGAATACCGTTTAAAAAAGCAATCTCACTTTGAGTTGATGATGGAAGTTTTCAAGAAACTAAAAGTTGATAAAAAGTATCATGACAAATTATTCCAAGCAACTCAACAATTTGACATGGGCGAAAGTGATAAAGAAACATTGACAGAGTTTGTAAAAGATAATATCAAATACATCAAAGACTTATAGTGAAAATAGTTATAAAAGATATTTTACCGTTTCAGGAACGTCATTTTTTCTTCCCAATCAGGGAAAAAACTGACTACATCCGACTTTTAGTTTATGGTGCAAGGCAGTTGCTTTTAGAAATAGAAACAGGAGAAACAAAAGTTTCATCAAACATGAAACTCATTGTTGATAAAATGAGTAGGTTATTTTTCTATAAAGAAAAAAAATATTTCAGCATTTCGTTTCCCTTCTTAACCACCCTTGACGACATGAACAATGTTATTGAGTTGACCACATATACAGGCAAGAGGTTAGATAGTCAAAGTATTTCATCGGTGATTTCAATTATAGATAGTGAGCATTTTAAATTGAATCCTTCCTTAATAGATTTTTATATCGAACCTTATGGAATAGAATCATCAGGTTTAATGTTACTTGAAGAAATCTTTCAGTTTGAGCCATCATACATTCGATATGATAATGACCCAGAAAATGAAAAAGGAAAACTTCATCCACTTAATCATTTAGACTTTAATTACTCTCAATACAGCACTTTTAAGTTCGGACTTCCAAAAGAAATTTCATCCGAATACTTTGAAAATTTACAAAATATTAAAACTGATTGCTCATTTGTAATAGACTAGATAATTAAAGAAGTAAGCGGAGAAGAGCTACCGATAACATGGGGTTTTGTGCAAGCAGGGCTTGACGTTCAAACTTCGGCTGTTTGCATCGCTGTACTTTGGTTCGGGCTGGACGGAATTCTGTTGGGCTTTTAGTTGTTAACTTGTACTTTTATTTCTTTATTGGGCTTCAGTTCCGGGCTGGACAATCAACAATGCCCTGCCTGCACAAAGCCCTGTTCGTTACCTGCTATTGCAATGAACACCCTACGTAATTTGACCATATTATTTTTTCTGACAGCTTTCATTGCTTGCACCACCCAAAAGCAAGACATAAAAGCGAAAGACTTTTCAGTTTTTGTTAAGTCCATAAAAGGTGACACAATTATTAGTTCAGCAGTTTACTACGCTGGACACATTCTCTGTTTGCAAGAAGACAGCAAACTTTTTGTTCTTGACACGGCATTTAATTTCGTTGACAGCTTGACCGCCAAATTTTCAAAACTAAAAATCCAGTTCTTACATTCTTATAACGACACCATTCTACTTTCAACGGACAAAGACATTTTTTATATTGATACAGGTTTTGCTTTAATGAAGTACAACAATCAGCCTTTTAAATACGGACTGCCTTTTTACAATGATTCGACTTATTATGTTCATGCCTGCTCTGCTGGAGAATGGGGAGGTTCTGTATTTTTTTGGAATAAAAAGACAAACAAAACATATTCTTACCCAGCGACAGGCGTTCAACAAGTCCTAAAATTTAATGGCGACTATATTGTAAGCAGTTTTTTAGCACATATGAGTGGCTTTTCAGACTATCTTTCAATAAAAGACCCGACAAAACTTTACGAACTTAAAGACGAAAAACAAAAAACCTTTTGTAATTGGTATATGGAGGTTGACAGCATAAAGGATAAAAAACTTTTTGACACAATAACACCGACAGGAATAATATCTTACTCCTGTCG
>JANPGE010000253.1:0-1925 GCA_031423805.1 Segetibacter sp.
AAGTAAGTCTGAAAACGGCTAGTGCCTTGTATGTATTCCATAAGTAGGTGAAGCAAAGTTCTTGTAATGTTGTGACTTTGCAAAGCCATGTGTATATTTGTTGAAGGACGGGAGTTTTTTCACAGACTGCCGTTAGCTGCAACCCTTGACGCACCAACCAAAATATTGGAGACATAAATAAAACAGAGCCATAATAGAAATGAGTTATAAAAAAATAGAAATATTAGGACTAAGAGGATTTGGCGAAAATCAAACATTACACTTTGGACAAGCTAATGGTAAAAAAGGTAGCGGATTATCTGTAATAGTTGGTCCAAACAATTCTGGTAAATCCACAATTTACGAAGCATTTAGGGCTATCTCTTCAAATGCTCCACCTAGCTTTTCATCTGGACAAAGAAATATATCAGCTAATAGAAAAATACAAATAAAGTTAACGAGGAATGATGATACAGTCTCATACTTAAAAACTTCTGAAGTTGGTGGTGGCAGCGAAACTATTTTCGTGCCGACAAGAAATGAAGGAGATAAGCTAAATTTCTTCACCTTACCTTCAAGGCGAGCATTCCAACCATTCTTCTCAAAAGACACGTGGACTAGAAAACAATATACAGATAGTATTACTCTAGCCCCTCAAAGAGAAAATCAATTAACGCACTTTTTTCGTAGACTTTTTAAAATTCAACAAGAGCAAGAAACTTATATCATATTTAATAGCATTATTTCAAAAGTGCTTGGCGAAGTTCCAAATTGGTGCATTGAGCTTTCAGACAATCAACAGCATTATCTTCAATTTGACAATAATGGTTCAGCTCACAATAGTGACGGTTGCGGTGAGGGACTACTAAGTGTATTTACTATTGTGGACGCACTATATGACAGTATTCCTGGGGACTTAATTTTTATTGACGAACCTGAACTCTCACTACACCCTGCACTTCAAAAAAAACTAGTTACGCTTTTATTGGAGTATTCAACAGACAGACAAATAATCATTTCTACACATTCACCCTACTTCATTAACTGGGTTTCTTTAGAGAACGGAGGTAAAATAAGTAGAACGGTTAAAGAATTAACAGGAACAAAAATTTATGAGTTGGAAAACAAAACTGCTGTTGAAATTCTGAAATTGTTGAATGACTTACAAAATCCTCACACATTAGGGCTTGACGCAAGAGAAATATTTTTTCTAGAAGATAAAATAATACTAGTAGAAGGACAAGAGGATGTTATTTTTCTTAATAAGATATTTGAGTTAAACGGAAGTAAAGTTAACGGAACATTTTATGGTTGGGGTGTTGGTGGTGCAGACAAAACAGGGAGAGTTCTTCAAATGCTGAAAGATTTAGGTTTTAAGAAGGTAGCAGTAATTTTTGACAACAACAAAAAGCATCTTATTACCGAATTACAATCGAAGTTTAACAATTATTATTTCACAAATATTCCTACAGACGATGTTAGAGATAAAAAAGATAAAAGCATTATTGGATTAATAGACCATGGAGGAAAAAACATTAATCAAACACATGTCAAAGCTATTGACGAATTGCTTGAAAAAATTAATGATTATAATAGATGAAAAAAAGGGCAGCAGCTAACATGGGGTTTTTGTCCGCGTGGGGTCTCCTGCAAGGGACCCTGCTTTGTCCGCGTGGGGTCTCCTGCAAGGGACCCTGCGCTGTTTTAAAAAATTGCAATTGATAGCTAAATTAAGGCCTTTAATTGGTCGACGGCAAAATTTACATTTGCATTATGTCCACCCGTACAACCCATAGCAATAATGCAGCACTTTATTACATCACCTTCACCTGCCACCAATGGCTGCCCCTTTTTGAGACGATAAATAGCTATGATTTGGTTTATAATTGGTTTGACGTCATTAAAGAAAAGTATGGTATAAAAACAACTGCTTATACTATTATGCC
>JANPGE010000254.1:0-11874 GCA_031423805.1 Segetibacter sp.
CCTTCGTTTGGTAAAGCACCCACTCCATTTACATAAATATCGCTTAGATAAAAACTTGTACCAAAGTTTCTGTCAAAAATTAGCAGGATAAAACCAGAGAAAAGTACAGGGAATGATAATACCCCTAGAATTGCTGTAAAGAACAATGCCCATATGGTAAGTGGAAGGCGAGTCATCGTCATTCCTTTTGTACGCATATTCAGGATAGTAACAATATAATTTAGTCCTCCCAATAAACTCGAAACTACAAATAAAGCCATACTTACGAGCCACAGATCCATACCTGTTTTAGAGCCGGGAGATGCAGAACCTAATGCACTTAGTGGCGGATATGCAGTCCACCCACCGCTAAAAGGACCGGTCTCAACAAATATAGAACTAAGCATAACTAATGCTGCAGTAAAGAAAAACCAATAACTAAGCATATTCATAAATGGTGAGGCCATATCTCTAGCACCTACTTGCAACGGAATTAAATAGTTTGCAAATGTTCCGCTTAAACCAGCAGTTAATACAAAAAAAACTAATACAGTACCATGAGTGGTGACCAAGGCGTAATATGCTTCTGCTGTAATATGGCCACCTTTAGCCCATTTACCCAATAATGTTTCCAAAAAAGGAAAATTAGAGTCTGGATAAGCTAATTGAAATCTAAAAAGCACAGACATCAGACCACCTATGACCGCCCAAACAATACCTGTTAGCAAAAATTGCTTTGCAATCATTTTATGATCCTGACTAAAAATATATTTAGTTATAAATGATTCGTGGTGATGGTGACCCTCATGGGCGTGGTCATGTGAATCATGACTAACAACACCTTGTGATGCTTCTCTTACAATAATGTTTTCGCTATTCATACCAGAATTTTTTTAACGCTATTTATGCGCTATTATTACTATTCAATTATTTCAATTTTGTTTTAATGCCTCCATTTCCTGTGCTTAGGCTTGCTGTAGGCTTGGAGGTTGTGGAATCATTTGTAACTGTACTTTGTTTTACAGATGGATCTTTCTCAGGAAATGCTGCAAAATAATATGGCTTTTGTTTTGCCATCCAGGCATCATATTCCTGTTGAGTAACCACTTCAACAAGACCCTTCATTGAGTAATGACCATTACCACACATTTGGTCGCAACTTATTTCATATTGAAAATTAGGATTGTTTGTTTTTTCCTTCATTTCTGCTGTTGTAAACTTAGGAGTAAACCATAAAGTTGTAGGAATACCAGGAACAGCATCCATTTTCATTCTAAAGTGAACCAATCCTACATCATGAATTACATCTCTTGAATTAATTACCAATTTCACTGGTTTTCCCTTTACTACATACATAGTTTGTTCCTGAACAATATCATCAAAAGTTGCAGGGTCTGCTTTTTGATTCATTTCTTTATTATCAGTCCAAACTAGTCCAAGGGAATTGTTAGAAGGATCTATGTTCCTAAAATACTTATTTCCAAATTCATTATCCTTACCCGGATATCTGAATATCCAGCCAAATTGTTTACCTGTTACCTCTACTACCAAGGATTCTTTTGGGGCATCTCCCGTAAATATGAACCAGTTACGCAAACCAATTACTACCAATACAGAGAGAACAATAGCAGGTACTACCGTCCAAATTACCTCCATGGTATTGTTATGAGGAAAATATAAAGGCTTACTATTTTCTTTCTCCTGATATTTATAAGAAAACCAAAATAAAGCAATTTGAGTAATAAAGAATACTATACCTGTTACTATTACGGTTAAATAAAACATTGAATCAACTCGTTCACCTTCTATTGAAGCACTTTCTCCTAAAATTCGTCCTTTTAAAATTTCATGGCAATAAAATACGCCAATGAGTCCGAGCACCAGAAAGGCAATCATTAAAAAACCATTGATTTTATTATTTTGCCTTTTAGAGTTTTCTTCTCCTTTTAAAACTGATACATACTCGCTTGCCTTGGCTATTTGAAAAATAACCACAAACACTAAAACTATGACGGCGATGGTAAAATACGTTGACATGATTACTTCTAATATTTTCTATTCTGTAAAAAAATGATTCTATTTTCTACATTTTATTAATCAATCGATTTCTAAAAACTACTAAGTATGGTGAATGATACTTTCTTTAAGATAAGGATGATTCTTTGCTACCAAAGGGGCTTTAGCTAAAGCTTTACCTACAAAGTAAATAATCATTCCTGCATAAAGAGCCATAATTCCAAAATCTAACCAACTTAATGTAACATGATCTTTTGAAACACTTGCCATAACCATTTGGTTAAAATCCATCCAATGACCAAAAATGATTAATACTGCCATGAATGCCACAAGTGTATAATTTCGTTTTGAACTCTTAGTCATCAATATTAACAACGGACATATAAAATTGATCGCAAGATTCATATAAAAAATACCTTTCCATGCACCATCTTTGGTTCTCGGCTGAAAATATGCCGTTTCTTCAGGTTGATTGGAGTACCATATTAACATGTACTGACTAAACCAAAGATAAGTCCAGAATATAGAGAATGCAAACATGAACTTTCCTAAATCGTGTAAATGTTCATCAGTAGTATTTTGTAACTGTCCTCTGTTTTTGAGGTAAATTACAAATAAAGCTATCAGCGACATACCGCTAACAAATGAACTTGCAAAAGTGTACCAGCTATACATAGTACTGTACCAATGTGCATCTATACTCATTAGCCATAGCCAAGGTGTTGTAGAACCTACAGTAAGTCCAAACCAAACGGTGAACAAAGCCCCTGTAACTGTATTTTTTATGATCCACTTTTTTCCTTCTTCAAGATTCATTGGGTTCTCATCACTTTCTCTACTAAGCTTACGCATCCTCATTCCTAAATAACTCCACAACCCAATTGATAATAACGTCCAAATTACAAAGAAGGTTGGGTTCAAGAACCCACTTTTCTTTTCCAGCATAACATCCCCCTTTGGATTAACCCAATGATAAATTGCATTATGCCCATCATGATTTAAACCAAATACAACATAAAATAGTATAAAAATGGCAATCAGACCGAAAATTGGTACAACCGCAGATATTGCTTCAGGAACTCTTCTAAATGCGACCTGCCAACCACCGTGAGCTAAAGTTGTAACACAAATAAAAAACATACTTGCATTGCAAATCAATAAGAAGAATACGCTATTATATAAAAGGGTTCCCCAGAATATTGCTTGTTGCTCATGGTCAGTACTTAGTCCTTTAGTAAAAAAACCAATAACAAATGCCAATAACCCCAGGGCTATAAGACCCATTGACCATTTCTTCATTCCTCCTGTTACTTCAAATTGCTCTCTGAAAGATGCCATTGTAATATTTTTTGATTACACAGTTTGTTCTTGTAAAATTATTTCTTTGTTGTTGCTATCGCCATAGGTGCCGATGCTTTCGCAGTAGAATCTGTACCCGCACCTGATCCGGAAGGCTTAGCTTCAATCTGCTTTGATTTAATATATTGAGCTATCATCCAACGTTGTTTTCTTGAAAGTTGAGATGCATAACTACCCATCAAGTTTTTTCCATAAGCCATTACATGATAATAACCTCCCTCACCTCTTGCTTCAATTACAGGATCGCCAACAAGCTTGGCAGGTTTTGCGGCATATGGTCCGTTACCATCTTTATAAAGCGGACCATTTCCATCAAGTTTAGAACCATGACAAATTGCACAATTTATTAGGTATAACCTTTCTGTTTCCGTAAATTCTTTAGCAGTCATTTTTGGTAAAGGGTTTACCACAGAGACACTTTGCGCATATCCCGTACTATCATTTTTTAAATGATAGGGCAACTCTTCATCTCTGCTTACAGTTCCTGCTACGGGTAAATTGTTATAATTAATTCCCTTGTTAGCGAGATTACTATGATCAGCATAGGTTTCGTATGCACGACTGTAAGCCATGTCAGGCATATAAATTTTACCGGGCTTAGACCTATCGTTACAGCTTATTACCAAAGCAGCGGAAAATGCTAAAACTGATATGATTATAAATTTCTTCATGTTTAATTTTCTTTCTGTTCTTTTTTCCTAATGGATCAATTCTTCGGCGTATAATTTAGGTTGCTTGTCATAACGGCCAAACCACCATCCATCTTCAGCAACCTGATAATCAACCTCGACAGCTCCCGAACTATTTAAAAACCCTTTTAAATCTTCAACATTTGTCCTTTCGGTACATTCAATAACCATTACAAAAAGATCATCAGTTGCCCGTGGATGAAAATGGTGCTTACGTACAAAAGGTGCTAACTGACATAAATAACAAAAGGTTAGTACCATTCCTACTGCTGCAAATAATACAGTTAACTCGAAGGTAATAGGAATAAATGCCGGCAAGGGAAGATTGGGTTTACCACCAATATTTAATGGCCAATCTTTAGTAAATATCCAACTCATGCAACTCAATGCTGTAGTTGTTCCTGTGATACCATAAATAAACCCGGCTGTATGAAGACTGGTTTCTCTCATGCCCAAAGCATGATCAAGACCGTGAACAGCAAAAGGGGTATAAACATCCTTAATCTTATAACCTGCATTCCTAACCCTTTTAACAGCAGGAAATAAAACCGCTTCATCATCAAAACAACCAACAACAAATTTTTTTACAGCCATGATTTTTTATTTCAAATTCCAAATAAAAATTCCAAACCTAATTATATTTTCCAGGCGAATTAGTGTGCATAATCATGCGCAAATTCTTCTACCTGTTGAGTTTCCACCTTCTCCATTTTTTCTTTGTAATTTTCGCCACTTGTCTTTAACACATACTTAATTTCTGCAACTGCAATAGTTGGGAAATACTTTGCAAATAAGAAGAAGCAGGTAAAGAATAATCCAAATGTTCCAAGGTAAAAACCTATTTCCCAAATTGTAGGACTATAATAATAACTCCAGCTACTTGGTAAATAATCACGATAAAGTGATGTAACAATGATTACAAATCTTTCGAACCACATTCCTATGTTTACAATTACGCTCATAAAGAATGTAAACTGTACATTTCTTCTTAGTTTTCTAAACCAAAATACCTGTGGAGAAACCACATTACAAAACATCATACCCCAATAACTCCATCCATAAGGGCTTGCAATGTTGGCACGACTATAAAAGAATGCATAACTCTCAAATTCATTCATACTATACCAACCCATAAACAACTCTGTAAGATAGGCACAACCCACTATGGAACCGGTCAATACAATTACCTTGTTCATAGCTTCTATGTGTCCAATGGTAATATAGTCTTCCAGAAATAAAACTTTTCTAACTACAATCAACAGAGTTTGCACCATTGCAAACCCAGAAAAGATGGCACCTGCAACGAAGTATGGAGGAAAGATTGTTGTATGCCAACCCGGAATAACTGAAGTGGCAAAGTCAAAGGATACAATGGTGTGTACAGAAAGTACCAACGGTGTACTTAAGCCTGCCAAAACCAATGATAAAGCTTCATGGCGTTGCCAATGTTTTGTACTACCTGTCCAACCGAAAGATGCAATACCATATAGCATTTTACGCAATTTGGTTTTAGCCCTATCTCTTACGGTTGCTAAATCAGGTATTAGACCGGAGTACCAGAATAATAATGATACCGTGAAGTAAGTTGAAATCGCAAATACGTCCCACAATAAGGGTGAACTAAAGTTTGGCCATAACGGTCCTCTTGAGTTAGCATAGGGTAATACAAAAAAAGCCATCCATACCCTACCCATGTGAAAAATTGGGAACTGTCCGGCACACATTACCGCAAATATGGTCATAGCTTCTGCAGCACGGTTTACACCTGTTCTCCAACCCTGACGAAACAATAACAGGATCGCTGAAATCAGTGTACCGGCGTGACCAATACCTACCCACCAAACGAAGTTGGTAATGTCCCAACCCCATCCGATTGTTTTATTCAGGTTCCACTGCCCGATGCCGTAAGTAACCTCACGGTAAACGCTGTACACCCCAAACATGAGTAATGCTACTGAAATATAAAATCCGATGTACCATAATTTAGAAGGCTTCATCTCTATCGGACGAATAATGTCTTCTGTTACCTGATGGTAATTTTTGTCACCATCAACTAACGGTTCGCGGATTTGTGATTCGTACTTTAAATGCATGTTATTTTTTGTTTTTCATCTCAATCTGTCAAGATTGGGAGTCAAATAAATTATATTTCTTTTATTGCCAGTCTTTTCTTTCTTTTCAATTTCAGTAGCAACTTCCAGGTCTCCCTACTTTCTGTATTTACGCTTTGGCCGCTTCTATTTTTTCAGCTTTAGCTTCTTTTATTACTTTATCAGAATTTCTAACCTTAGCCAGATAATTTACATTCGGCAAAGCATGAAGCATTTCCAAAGAGTAAAATAAACGCTCTTCGTTTTCTTCACGTGTTTGTGTAATGGTACTCTTTTTATCATTTACATTACCAAACATGATTGCGTTAGTTGGGCAAGCCTGCTGACAAGCAGTTTTTACATCATACTCACCATTTTCGCCTGATTTAAACGGACGGCTTTCTTTTTTAGCTTTTAACTTTCCTTCCTGTAAACGTTGTGCACAGAATGAACATTTTTCAATAACTCCACGTCCACGGACTGTAACATCGGGGTTTAATACCATTCTGGTAAGGTCTTCATTCATCATCATAGAAGCATCCTCAACAATACCCACCTGATTGTTGCCAAAGCTATCGGCACCCATATAATCGGCCCAGTTAAAACGACGTACTTTATAAGGACAGTTGTTGGCACAATATCTAGTACCAATACAACGATTGTAAATCATTTGATTAAGCCCTTCGCTGCTGTGATTGGTGGCAGTTACAGGACATACATTTTCGCAAGGTGCATTATCACAATGCTGACAAAGCATTGGTTGGAAAACCACATCAGGATTTTCAAGATCGCCGCTGAAATAACGGTCAATTCTTATCCAATGCATATCATGTGCCCTTGCTACTTCATTCTTACCTACTACTGCTACATTGTTTTCGGCTGTACAGGCTACCACACAAGCATTACAACCTGTGCAGGTATTAAGGTCTATACTCATACCCCATTTTATTCCCGGCTTAGGGAATACAGGGTAAAGTGTTGCCTCTTTGGCAAAATCACCTGTTTTAGGTGCAAAATCTTTATGCAGTTCTTCTCTTCTCTCTTCGAAAATTTTTGGTTCTTTTTTCAAAGTAGCCAAAGTAGTTTCCAACATAACATCCTTACGGTCTTCGTAAGTCTGATGTGTTTGGTTTTGAGCTACTTTATAAGTGTATCCTGCTTTTGATACAGTTGCGCCTGATAAGAAATATTCTCTTGTAACCCCGTTGAAAGTCACTAATGGATAAGCATTCTTGCCTGTTCCTGCGGCAGCTTTACCTAGATGCAATCTTGCTTTTTCTAACTTATCGCTCTTCGAATCATCTTTGGCAGCATCGATACCGCGGCCATAACCTAGTGCTATACCTACAGTATTAGGATTTGTACCCGGTACAATAATGATAGGTAATTCTATCGTTTTGCCATTTACAGCAATTTTCAAAACCTCTTTTTCAGGATGCACTTCATAATCATCTGTATCACCTGTTTTGGATAAATCTATTTTGAAAAGGCTTTTAGCCATTGCCGGAGAAATAACTGCGTAGTTATCCCATGTGGCTTTCGTAACCGGATCGGGAGTTTCCTGCAACCATGGATTGTTTGCCTGATGCCCGTTTCCTATTGTTACTTTTTGATATAAAACTATTTCCGTTTCACCTTTCTTTGCGGATGATGCGGCAGTAACTGCACCAACTATGGCTGCACCATTGAATCCTGCTTTTACAGCACCCGAAGTAGACGCAGCCGGCATTTCGTTTTTTGTACCTGTAGAGTCAGAAACTGTTGATACAACAATACTTTTTCCCCCTATAATACCATCCTGCAAAGCTTTGTCCCATGCAGATTCGCTTCCTAGTTTACCGGTCCAATATTGTTTTACAAAAGAAAGGTAATCGCCTCCGGGATCACTCCACTTGAGTAAGCTATCCTGCCATTGGCGGGTTTTAAAAAGCGGGTTGATAGTTGGTTGAATAAGAGAAATGTGTCCTGTTTTTGCTTCAGCATCTCCCCAACTTTCCAGGTAGTGATGATCAGGTATTGCATATTTACAAAGCTCACTTGTTTCATCTAATTTTTGATTGAATGAAATAGTGAGTTTTACTTTACTTAAACCTTCGGTAAATGATTTGCTGTCAAAGTAGTTGTAAGCAGGATTTGCTTCGTGAATGAGTAGAGCACCTACTGTTCCGGCATTCATGTCTTTAACAAGCGTTGCCATTTCAGCATCAATACCCTGACGGGTGTTGTATGTGCTTGACCAATCTATTGTAGAACCATTTGCACCTATTAACTCGTTGATGCCATTTACGATTATTTGAATATTTACATCGTTGCTACCGCAAACAACCAATGCGCTTCCTGTATTTTGCTTTAATTCAGCAGCAGTTTTTTGAACTGCTTCCTGCAATTTTGCATCAAGAGATGGAGCTGTTGCGGCACCACCTAAAGCAGCATACAATGCAAGTGCTATTGCACCGGTTTCTGAAGGACGATGACTATAACGGTCATCGGCATTTGCCCCTGTCATGCTCATCATACTTTCAAACTGTATGTGATGACTCATGGAGAGATTTTTTTCATCTATCTTTTTGCCGGTTGCATATTGTCTGTTAAACTCAACAGGACTTACACCCGATGCAAGAAAATCTGAATTGAGACTTACAATTACTTTGGCAGCGGCAAAATTATAGGAAGGGATTGCTCTCTTGCCATAAGTTGCTTCATTAGCCAATAACATACCGCTGCAACTTACTGCATCATATTGTACGTGACGGCTACCCGGGTATTTTGCTAAAAAATCAGCGATTACCATTTTGGTAGTGGGTGATGTAATGGATCCGGTTAATAGAACTACAGCTCCTGAAATAGAAGCCATATCAGCAGCTACCATTTTATCCAACGCTTCAAAAGTGCTAACTTCCTGACCTCCTGCCATTGGGAAAGGCAAGCGGCTTGTATCATATAAATCAAGCACAGAAGCCTGCATACGGGCAGAAGTACCACCCATTGTTACAGGAGACAATTCATTTCCTTCTATTTTGATTGGTCTGCCATCTCTTACCTTAGCAACAGCACTTATCACTTCCCCATCCTGCGAGAAAGTTGTGGCATAATAGTTTGCAACACCCGGTACAATATCCTCAGGCTTGTTTACAAAAGGGATTGCTTTTTTTACAGGCATTTCGCAACTTGCGGCAACGGCTGCTGCAGCAGTACTAAATCCTAAAAATTTTAAGAAATCGCGGCGTGGGGTTTTGGCTTGTAATAAACCTTTGTCATCTGCTTCAACAGGCAACTCATCATTGAATTCATCTTCTACAACACTTTGATAAGCAGTTGATTTATTCAGTTCCCCAAAACTTTGCCAGTACTTTTTGCTCATAATTGCAATATGATAATTCGATAATTTGATAACCTGTTAATGATAAAAAAATCAATTAGCAAGTTCATTTTGTATTTTACTCCTTTGTCTGTGAAGCGGATAATGTGATTTACCACAATATCGCAGCATCACCTTATCAAATTTAATAGTGACATTTCTGACACTCAGTTCCACCTATTTTTTCTACAGTTATTCCTTTTGTACTGTCTAATTTACCATTTTTAAGATCGTCATGAAACTTTTGGTAAATGCTATAAAAACCGTTGTCTTTGAACTGTACTTTTGTCTCTCTGTGACAGTTTACACACCATCCCATGCTTAAATCAGCGTATTGATAAGCAATACCCATTTTCTGCACCTCACCATGGCAGGTCTGACATTGTACCTGACCCGCTTTTACGTGTTGAGAGTGGTTAAAGTAAACGTGGTCAGGCAGGTTATGGACCTTTGCCCACTCAATAGGTTTAGCTTTATCAGGGTTCCATACTTTTGAAACTTTAGGATCAAAACCGGCGTATTTGTACAATTTCTGAATTTCTGCTGTACCATCTACCTCTGTGCCGTCTTCTTTTACCAGTTTATCTTTACCGGCATATTCATTAATAGCCATGTGACAGTTCATACAAACATTTACCGAAGGTATATTGGCATGCTTGCTGTCCTGTGCACCTCCGTGGCAGTATAAACAACTAATCTGATTGGTGCCGGCGTGTACTTTGTGAGAATAATAAATTGGCTGATCGGGCATGTAATCTTTTGAGCGACCGAGTCCTATAGCGCCTGAAACAGTCATATACCCGCCTACGCAGAATAAAACCACCGCTAAAAAAGCAATGTAAGTTTTGTTTCTCCAAAACGGAAGCGGTTCTAAGGATGGATTACCTTCTTTCTCATCAGTTAACTTTTTAAGATTACTGTTAACCTGTAATAATATAAGTGCTACAACAGCAAGAATTAATGTAAGAATACCGAAAAGTAATGTGTTGTCGCTTTCAGATGACGTTTCTGAAGTAGTGCCCCCTGTTGGAGTTGTTCCCGGGGCAGGTACAGACTTAATATAGGTAAGAATTGCACCTATTTCACCATCTGTGAGATTGGTGAAAAGGTTCATGGCTGTTTTATTATATTTTACATATAAGTCATTGGCATACTTATCACCAGTTTTTAGGAAAGCCTGATTATTACGTATCCATGCATACAATTTTTTCTGATCACCCCAACGCTCTTCTACCCCTGCAAGTGCCGGACCTGTAAGATCTTTGTGTACGGCATGACAAGAAGCACAGTTAGCGGAAAACAAAGCCTTTCCGTCCTGGGCATATGTAGAAAACGATAGTAAACAGAAAATTAAAACGCCAAACCCGATGATTTTTTTTGTTATTGGTCTATTCTGAATCATATTACACAAATAGTTGTGCTTTGATGTGGAAAAATTTCCTTTAAACGGCTGCAAAAATAGTTCACGATGTTGACATATTATCAACATTGTTAAAAAAAATTTTTCCTTACCCATAGCGGGTTTCAGCCAATTTGGTGAAAACAGTGTTTGTCATTGTCATTAATTTGTAAGGTGATTTTGCCTCTTTGAAAGCTAAAATTTAAACAGTTTTTTCAATCAAAATTTTAGGTCAACTTTGCCTTATGATAAACGCCGGAGCAGTACAAAGTGTTTACAATAAAAAAAAGTCAATCGCCATTTTTGCATCAGGAGCGGGTACCAATGCCCAACGGATTATAAATTTTTTCAAACACTCCAACGCCATACAGGTGTCACATATTATATGTAATAATCCAACTGCCGGGGTATTGAATATGGCCAAAGCCGAAAAAATTCCCTCTATCATTATTGAAAAGGAACAATTTTTTAGGGGGAATGCCTATGTAAATAAGTTACAAGAAGCCCATATTGATTTTATAGTATTGGCAGGTTTTTTATGGAAAGTACCTGTACCTCTAATTAATGCATTTAGAAATAAAGTAATAAATATTCATCCGGCCCTTTTGCCAAAATATGGCGGTAAAGGAATGTACGGCTCCAAAGTACATGAGGCGGTTTTGGCTGCCGGGGAACACGAAACAGGCATCACCATACATTTTGTAGATGAACACTACGATAATGGTGATGTGATTTTTCAGGCAAAATGCCCTGTTTTACCCACAGATACCCCACACACATTAGCCCAACGGGTGCATGAACTTGAACATGAACATTTTGCAAAAGTGATTGAGCAAACGATTGATGGTGCTGATTAAAAATAGTTATTGGAATCTTGAAAACAAAAAAGCCTCTCAATTACAGTGAAAGGCTTTATTGAAGTTTAGCTTTAGATTAATTATCGACTTATAATCACTTTTTCATTTCCTTGTACAGTCTTCAAAT
>JANPGE010000255.1:0-8742 GCA_031423805.1 Segetibacter sp.
TGCAGGAATACACAGACGGCCTTTCAGCTTTATTAAAAATAAAACCTGTAACCTATCACTACAATGCAGCTTCAGGATTTGATACAAAACCAGCTTACGTAGGGGTTATAGCACAGCAATTAAAAGAGGTAGCACCTTACATGGTAAGCGAAATCACCCGATCAAACGACAACAAGAATTATTTGCAGGTGGACAATAGTGCCATGACCTATATGCTCATAAATGCAGTAAAAGAATTGTCTTCTAAAAATGAACAGTTAACAATGAACAATGAACAATTGAAAAAAGAAGTAGCAGAGATTAAAGCTATGATGCAGCAACTACTCAACACCAAATCAAATGTATCATGCCCGCCATTGGCGTGGAAGTGAACAGTGAATAGTGAACAATGAATAAAGAAGCAGCCGTTGAAGCATACAACGGCTGCTTCCTTGTTTTTACGACTCCCCATTCAATTTATTTCATATCTTACATCTAACAATAACAACTATTATGAGAAAAAAAATTCTAACCCTGCTGGTCTGTTTGTTTGTTTTAAAAATCAACTTTTGCAATGCCCAATGGAATCTGACTGGCAATGCCAACGCCACCACCACTTCTATCCTCGGCACTACCAATGCCATTCCCCTCAACCTCACGACCAACAATGTTCAGCGGCTCGTCATTGATGCGAATGGCAAAGTTGGTATTGGTACTGCTACACCCATCAATATTTTAACCGTAAAAGGCACAGGCAGTACTCCCGCCGCCAGTTGGGTAGCAGCAGGTGCGCCATTGTTTGTCGGCTTTGGTGAAAACACTGTTGGCAATGCTGATTACATTTTGGCAATGGCGAGCAATGCTGCCAATGCACGCCCCGTGTTTGTGGGAAGAAGAGGCAGGGGAACATTGGCAGCTCCCGCAGCAGTTGTCAACAACGACTTTCTTTCTTCCAGCCTTGTATCTGGTTTCGATGGCACTGCCTTTCAAAATCCTGCTACTATTGATTTCTTTGTAGATGGCACGGTTAGTTCGGGCAATGTACCTGCACGCATTTCATTTGTAACCGGAAGCAATGCCACCAACCGGGCAGAGCGGTTGAAAATTGGCAGCAATGGGAATGTAGCCATGAACACCAACCAGTTCTATTTGCAGCAGAGTAATGGTTATATCGGACTGGGCACATCTTCGCCGGCAGCTCGTTTAGACATAAACGGGCGAATAAAAATAAGCGGCGGCAACCCTGCCTTTGGCAGTGTTTTAACCAGTGACAGCACAGGTTTAGCAAGCTGGCAGACTGTAGCTGCTTTGGCAGAAACCGACCCACAAGTAGCTGTTACTGATACATCCGCTGTTCCCCGCTGGAACGGTGCTGCTTTGGTGAACGGAACTATAAAAGACAATGGCACCAATGTAGGCATTGGTACCAACACCCCCACAGCCAAACTGGATGTGACCGGCAATGTAAAAATAGCCGACGGCACCCAAGGCGCAAGCAAGGTATTGACCAGTGATGCCAATGGATTGGCCACGTGGCAAGCCGTACCAACACCCGTAGAAATCGACCCGAAAGTGGGCAATCTTTCTGTCAACAAAACACCAAAATGGAACGGCACCACCCTGGCGGATGGCACCATAACCGATAATGGAAATGTAGGTATTGGGACAGGTGCTCCCAATGCATTGCTGGACGTAAATGGCGATGTTTTAGTTAATCAGATGACGGTAGGCAGAGGTGCAGGAAACGATACGACAAACACAGTTTTTGGATTTAAAGTTTTTGCTAACAATACACCATCCGGAGACAACAATACGGCAATAGGCTTCAACTCACTTAAATCAAACACCACTGGAAATAACAATACAGCTACCGGTGCAAGTACACTAGTTGCCAATACCACCGGAAATGCCAATACTGCTATTGGATTGACCGCATTGCTTGCAAACACCACCGGCAGTAGCAACACAGCTATAGGGCGTGGCGCACTTGTTTCCAACACCACAGGTAATGAGAACACAGCTACCGGAGTAAGCACACTTCAGAGTAACACAACAGGACTCAGCAATGTCGCCTACGGTGTAGAGGCACTTGGAGCAAATACTGCCGGGGATAAGAATACGGCAAATGGCTCTATAGCATTAAGTTTCAATAGCACCGGAAGCAACAATACTGCAACAGGTTACGCTTCACTATTTCGCAACACCACCGGCTATTCTAATGTGGCAACGGGCACAGGTTCGCTTTTTAGAAATGTCACTGGCAGCAACCTCGTTGCTGTGGGCGACTCTGCCTTATACAACCAAAATGGTGGCAATGGTTTCAATACAGGCGTTGGCTCGAAAACACTATTTGCCAACACAACTGGTGCAAATAATACCGCACTTGGAAATCAATCTCTTTTCTCCAACACCTCCGGTGCTAACAATTTAGCAAATGGTACCAATGCGCTACGGTCAAACACTACAGGTAGTTTCAATATTGCAATTGGTGTAGGGGCTTTATTTTCAAACACAACTGAAAGCAAGCTGGTAGCTATTGGCGATAGTGCGTTGTTTAGTAATGGAATTGGCAAAGTGAATATTTTTGATGCCAATAACAATACAGCCGTTGGTACTAAGGCATTGAAAAATAATACCCAAGGCGACCAAAATACGGCCACCGGAAGTCTTTCGCTTACTTCCAATATCACAGGATTTTTCAACACCGCCAATGGGGCTTTTGCACTTCAATCCAACACCACCGGAACCTCTAACACCGCAAGTGGAGCCAATGCGCTAAAATCCAACACCACGGGTTCATCCAATGTGGCTATAGGAAATGGTTCACTAAGAGCTAACACCACTGGCAGCGACTTGGTAGCTGTAGGCGATAGTGCTTTATTTAATCAAAATGGAGCCAGTGGCTCCAATACCGCCGTTGGTTCCAAGGCATTGTTTAAAAATACAACTGGTGGCAGCAATATTGCAAACGGCTTCAATGCGCTTCGCTCCAATACTACCGGCAGTGCCAACATAGCTATTGGGGTTGCAGCTTTGTTTTCAAATGCAATCAATAACAGCCAGGTTGCTATAGGGGACTCCGCATTGTTCAACCAAAACGGTGGCAACGGTTTCAATACCGCCGTTGGTTCTAAAGTTTTGTTTAGCAACACCACCGGAACAGAAAATACGGGCTTGGGGTTTAGAGCTTTGTTCAATACCACCACCGGCGGGTTCAATTCAGCCTTTGGTACTAGTGCTTTGATAAGCAATACTACCGGTTCGTCTAACGTTGCCATAGGTACCAATACTTTGGTCAACAGCACCATAGGCAGCAACAATATCGCAGTTGGTTTAAATGCTTTGCGGAACAATTTGACCGGTTCGTCAAACGTTGCTATTGGTATTTCCGCTTTGAGAAGTAGTAATGGTGGCAACAACCTGGTAGCCATTGGTGACAGTGCATTATTTAGCCAAAATGGCGGTAATGGCTCTAACACTGCAGTTGGCTCCAAAGCATTGTTTGCCAATACAACCGGTGATAATAATACCGCTAATGGTTTTTCTGCCCTTTCTTCCAACACGACCAGATTTAGCAATACCGCCAATGGTAATTTAGCCCTTTCTTCCAACACGACCGGAAGTAGAAATACCGCCAATGGTAATTTAGCCCTTTTTTCCAACACGACCGGAGGTAGCAATACCGCTAATGGTTTTTCTGCCCTTTCTTCCAACACGACCGGATTTAGCAATACCGCCAATGGTAATTTAGCCCTTTTTTCCAACACGACCGGAAGTAGCAATACCGCCAATGGTAGATCTGCCCTTTTATCCAACACGACCGGATTTAACAATACCGCCAATGGTGTTTTTGCCCTAAATTTCAACACGACCGGGGATAAGAATACTGCCAATGGTGTTTTTGCCCTTTTTTCCAACACGACCGGAAGTAACAATACCGCCAATGGTTTTTTTGCCCTTGAAAACAACACTTCAGGTAGTAACAACGTAGCCATAGGCGATAGTGCGCTTACTAATTGCACTTCTGGTGGAGACAATACTGCTGTGGGCGCCAAGAGCAATTTCTTTGTGGTCAGCTCATTCAATACGACTGCATTAGGTGCCAACACTGCAATTACTGGTGCAAATATGGTACGCCTTGGTGCCAGCACTGTTACCAGCATTGGCGGTTTTGTCAACTATACCAACATTAGTGATAGCCGTTTCAAAACCAAAGTAGAAGCCAATGTGCCCGGCATAGAATTCATCAGTAAGCTACGACCTGTCACTTATCATTTGGATGTAACCGGCATTGATAAATTCACCAACATTAATTACTACACTGCAGAACAACTAAAAGCCCGTAGTGAAAAAGAACAAATCACTTATACCGGCTTCATAGCACAGGAAGTAGAGGCTGCCGCTAAATCCATCAATTTCAATTTCAGCGGTGTAGATGCACCTAAGAATGACAAAGACATGTACGGTCTGCGCTACGCCGAGTTTGTAGTGCCGCTGGTAAAGGCGGTGCAGGAGTTGTCTAAAGACAATGAACAATTGAAAGTAAAAGCCGCAAAAGTTGATGACCTTCAAAAACAAATAGACGAACTAAAAGACGCTTTACTAAAACTGGCAGCACTAAAATCACCTTGTACTACCAGTAAATAAAAAAGAGTTTTTTACAGTAAAAAGCGACAAATGATGACCTTTGTCGCTTTTTTTTAGTCCCAATATTTTGAATCAAAAGGCTAGCTTTGGTGAATGTCAATAACTATTCACCACGATATTCAATTATTGATTTCGACACCTATGGTTTTATAAATTATCCAAAGTAAATTGTACTTTTCCAAAAATACCATTCATGCATATTTATAAGAAACAATTTCTAACAACACTAATCATCTTTCTGTACATTTCTGCAACCGCACAAAAAAACAAAAACGTTACAACCCTTAGTGGAAGTATTTATGCAGATTCTGCACTGTTATCTACAACAAAGTTCAGGCTAATTGGCCCCTTCAGAGGTGGTCGTAGTGCTGCAGTTGCAGGTTGCCCAAAAAGTAAAAACACTTTTTACATGGGCTCAACCGGTGGAGGTGTTTGGAAAACATTAGATGGTGGAAGCAACTGGAAAAATATGTCTGATAAATATTTTGGTGGCAGTATAGGGGCTGTAAGTGTTGCACCTTCTGACCCTACTATAGTTTATGCAGGTGAAGGAGAAGGTACTTTGCGTGGCAATGTTAGCGAAGGTATTAATGGCATCTGGCGTAGCGACGATGCTGGTAGAAGCTGGACCAACCTGGGCTTGAAGGAAACCCGGCATATTGTACGAATAGTTATTCATCCTAAAAATCCGGATATTGTTTGGGTTGCGGCAATAGGGCATTTATTTGGCAGCAATGCTGAACGTGGTGTTATTAAAACAACCGATGGTGGTAAAAACTGGCAAAAAGTTTTGTTTGTAAATGAGCAGACCGGTTGCAGCGATCTTACTATGGAACCCGGCAACCCGCAGGTTTTATATGCAGGTATGTGGCGTGTAAAACGAACACCCTATAGCTTTGAAAGTGGTGGTGATGGTAGCGGTCTTTACAAAAGTACAGATGGCGGCACTACATGGGTCAACATTTCAGCTAAAAAAGGTTTGCCTAAAGGCACATGGGGCATAGTAGGCGTGGCTGTTGCACCATCTAACACTGATAAAATTTATACCCTTATTGAAAATGAAAAAGGGGGGTTATTTGTCAGCAATGATGCAGGAGAAACTTTTACCCTTGTAAGCAACGACAACAATATAAGACAACGTGCATGGTACTACAGCAAAGTGTATGTAGACCCTAAAAATGAGAATACCGTTTATTGTCCCAATGTAGAATTTATGCGCAGCAAAGACGGAGGCAAAACATTTCAAAGCCTGCCTACACCACATGGCGATCATCACGACTTATGGATAGACAATGAAGACCCGCAAAGAATGATAGTAGCGGATGATGGGGGCGCTCAAATCAGTTTTGATGGAGCAGCTAACTGGAGTAGTTATTTAAACCAACCAACTGCCCAGTTTTACAGGGTAAGCACCGATAATAGTTTTCCATATAAGGTATTGGGTGCACAACAGGATAATACTTCTGTGCGAATAAAAAGCCGCACTTATGGCAGTGCCATTACTGAACAGGATTGGGAGCCTACAGCAGGTTTTGAAAGCGGATATATGGTAGCAGATCCATTAAATCCAGAAATTGTGTATGGTGGCAACTATGGGGGTTATTTGTCTCGTTTAGATCATAAAACCAGTGAAAGAAGAGCAATAAGCGTATGGCCCGAAAGTCCGATAGGTGCAGGTGCAGATGTACAAAAATTTCGCTTTCAGTGGAATTTCCCGATATTCTTTTCGCCACACAATCCAAAGCGTTTGTATGCAGCAGGCAACCATTTGTTTGTAACAGAAAACGAAGGACAAAGCTGGCAGCAAATTAGTCCTGACCTGACAACCAATAATAAAAATAAACAAGCACCCAGTGGTGGTGCTATTACCAAAGACAACACAGGCGTAGAATACTATTGCACCATTTTTACAGCAGCAGAATCTCCAATTGAAAAAGGACTGTTGTGGACAGGAAGTGATGATGGTCTTGTTTATCTGACAAAAAATAATGGTGCAAACTGGCTAAATGTAACGCCAAAAAATGCCCCGGAAAACATCATGTGGAATTGTGTTGAAATTTCGCCTTTCAAAAAAGGCACAGCATGGCTGATAGGCACTTGTTATAAAAGTAATAATTACAAACCTTACATTTTTTATACAGAAGATTATGGTACTACTTGGAGTAATAAAGTTGCCGGTATTGACCCTTTACATTTTACCCGTTGCTTACGTGCAGATCCTAATAAGGAGGGAATACTGTACGCCGGTACCGAATATGGTTTGTACATCAGTAACAATAACGGCAATAACTGGACAAGGTTTCAATTGAATTTACCACAGGTATCAATTACAGATATGACTATTAAAAACAACGACTTAATAGTTGCAACACAGGGCCGTTCGTTTTGGATTTTAGATGACCTGACAACCGTTCAACAAATGAATGCTAATACAATAAATAAGAACCTGTTTGTTTACAAGGCCAACAATGCATGGCGCATGGAAGGATCGCAAAATAAGCAAGCCAAAAATGCAGGATTTAACCCTCCTAATGGGGTCATGTTTAATTACTGGCTTAAAAATGTAATTGACTCCCCTAACCTATCCATTACCATTTTCGACAAACAAAAGAAGATCATAAGAACATACAGTACAAAGGCTTCGGATGAAAAAAATAAAATAGAGATTATTACAGGCATGAATCAATTTGTTTGGAATATGGAGTACCCTCCTGTTGATAAAATAGAGGGCATGATCTTATGGAGTGGAAACATTAATGGCCCTAAAGCCGCACCCGGAAATTATGTTGCCCGTTTTGTTTTAGCAAATGATTCAGCAGATGTTCCATTTACAATACTGGCCGACCCTAATTACAATATTACAGAAGCACAATATGATGAGCAAGTGGGATTTTTGTTGACCATCAAAGAAAAATTTAGCGATATACAAAAAGCAATTAAACAGATTCGCGGTATCAGGCAACAGGTTAATGATGTTGTTAACCGGGTAGATACCCTTAAATATGCTTCGCTAAAAATAATGGGGGACAGCATTAATAAAAAAATAACCCGCATTGAAGAAACACTCTATCAGACTAAAGCAAAAAGCGGACAGGATGTATTGAATTACCCCATCAGGTTAAATGATAAAATAAGTGGCTTGTTTGACTATGTTAACAGTGGTTATAATGCCCCATCACAACAAGCTAAAGAATCATTTGCAGATCTGGCTTCACAAACCGATGTACAATTGAAGTTGTTGAGCAACGTAATGGAAAATGAGATAAAACTATTTAATGAAAAATTGCATCAGGAACAAGTTCCGGTCATTAGTTGGAAATAGAAAAGTACAATTTGTGAGATGCTAAAAACCCACAAAGTTTCCTGAATTTTGAAAGCCTCTGCTACAGTTTGTTTGTAGGTCTTTTGATAAAATTGGTGCAGGAGTTTTCTTTTAATAATGAACAGTTAAGAATGAACAATTGTCAATGGATAATTGAAAGCAAATAATGCTGCACCCCAAAGGCAAATAAAAGATCTTAAAACAATGATTATTCAACTACTGAACACCAAATCAAATGCCCCATGCCCACCATTGGCGGGCAAGTAAGTTTGAATAAAGTTAAGACCTATGGGTTTTTATTACTTCATGGTCATAATCATAAATTATTTAAAATGAAAAGTGCTTCATTTAAATTAGTGAGCCACTTTTTATTTGTCCCCAAATAGGGTTATATTTATGTAAATAAAAAGCTCCCTGTCATGAAAAAATATATGCTAACGCCGCTTATGGCGTTTTTTTTGTTTGCCATCGCAATGCAAAGCAAAGCACAGTGGAACCTCACTGGCAATGCAAATGCTACCGCCACTTCCATCCTCGGCACTACCAATGCCATTCCGTTAAACCTAACCACCAACAATGTGCCGCGGTTGGTCATAGATGCCAATGGCAAAGTAGGCATTGGTACCTCCACCCCAATCAACCTGTTAACCGTGAAAGGAACAGGCAGCACACCCGCCGCCAGTTGGGTAGCAGCAGGAGCACCATTATTTGTAGGCTTTGGTGAAACCACAGTCGGTAATGCAGATTACATTTTAGCGTTAGCCTCTACCTCTAACAATGCAAGGCCGGTCTTT
>JANPGE010000256.1:0-4314 GCA_031423805.1 Segetibacter sp.
TTAAATTGGGTTAATAATAAACATAGAATAATGCGCCGTTGTTAAAAATTATTTATTTTAATTAATAAAAGCAACCATTTGGGTTGCTTTTATTAATTATCAATTCTAAAATACTTTTTTATTTTTCTAAATCAATTCTAATAGTTTTAATTTTTCGGTATTAATTGTATAAAACTCTTCCTTTAAAATACCTACTAAAACTACATCTCTAAATTTACCATTTTGGTAATAATGGTTTCTTAGAACCCCTTCTTCCATAACGCCTAACTTCTGACACATCTTTCTATTGGCGATATTGTCAAACAGGATGTCGCCGTATATTTTTTGCATGTTTAGTGTTGCAAAGCCATAATGCAATAGCATTAAGGAAACTTCCTGACCCACACCTTTACCCTGCAGGTTTGTTTTCAACTTTAATCCCCATGAAACTCTTTGATGTAAGGTGTCAATATTGTTAAGTGTTGCCAGGCCAATAAGAATTTTGCTATTTGCTTCTTTCTCAAAAATGCAAAAAGCCATGTTTTTTCCGCCCAGACTGTTAAGCCAATCGTATTGGTTTTTCATGGACAGGGGCTTGAAATTCATGAAGGTCATCAGATTTTTATCCCATTGAATTTCAAGTAATTCTTTTAGATCACTTTCTTCCGGCGGGCAAAGTAAAAAGCGTTGGGTTTCCAGTACTCTCATATTAGTTGATTATTTGGTTATAAATTTCATTTAAAGTAAGTATCGGATATTTTTTTTCTTTTACAAAGTTAACAATGTCCAATACCATCTGCCCAATACCCGCTTCTCTATTTCTAAGTTTTTCAATAGTTTCTTTAGAAATATTGTTGAATTCTTCTCTTGAAAGCGAGTCTTTAATCTGCCTCATATAAGAAAGAGTAGGGGAGTTGAAGACAAAGTTCATGGGGTGAAAACTAATGATTTTGATTCCAGGTGCCGTTAAATTATCAAGATATTTATTGAGGTCTAAATTTAATTTATTGTATAAATGGGTTCCATCTTCATAAAAGATTGGAATATTAATAAGGCCTGATTCATGTAGTATTGGCCGTATGTTGGTTTGTAAAATAGTTCCCATGTTGGAAACATATTTGTAGTTGAATTCATTAGCCAGCAAATGGGTAATATCTGTAACATCAAAATACCTGTGGCAACGGAAACCATAAGATTCAGGAGCAAATTTTATTACTGTTTCTGCTATTTCTTTAAATGTATCACCATGAGAACTGCCGTTTAAAAAGTTTGGATGAATACCTCTGTCAATGGTGCCTGCCTGAAAATTGGATTCTATTAATGCTGATTCATGCGTAACGAATAGCATTGGTTTAATCTCTAAAGGATTTATAATGTTGAAATACTCCTCCATTACATCTTCAGAAGCCCAATCTATATCTGATGAAAAACAAAAAACAGGTTGTTCATCCCAGATTTGTTTTTTCTTTATTTTATTAATAAGCAGTTCAATTTTTTCGTTCATTGTTAAAGATATTTTGAAGTAAATTAAATGTATATAAATGTAAAATTAACGGGCTTAAGATTTAAGTAACAGGCTTTTATGAAAAGTGGAATGCTATTAATTGTATAATACTGATGTAGGAAGAAACCTTTAAAACTTTTTTATGAGTTTAGCTGGTGATCCTACATAAATACCGGGCTCTATTAGGTCTGATGTTACAACTGATCCGGCACCAACAGTAATCCTTTCATTAATTTTTTTGCCGGGAATAACGGTAGCATTTGCTCCAATAAAACAATTTTTACCAATGGTAACATTGCCACACAAAACAGCTCCTGGCGCTATGTGTGAAAAGTCGCCTATAAAGCATTCATGATCTATAGAAGATGAAGTATTGCAAATAACACCATGACCAATATAGCAACATGGATTAATGGTTGCATTACCTGCTACCATAACACCCTTTCCAAATTCTACATGATTTCCAACCACAGATTGTGGATGAATTGCATTAATAATATTAACGCCACTTTTAGTCAAATTTTGAAAGATCCGCTCTCTAATGAAGCTATCGCCAATGCAAACAAAAGCATTGTAAGTTGTATTATTTCCTTTAATGGAAAAAAATTCATGCTCACTTTCCAGGTACTTTAGTTCAAATGGGTTTTTTGATTTTATTTCACTTTCACAATAACCTGCAATGTGCAATTTTGCTGCAAGCAAAATATCAGCAATTACAAATGAATGACCACTATAACCAACCAAAACTATCTCCTTGCTCATGCAGTTTGCCGGGTAGTTGTATTGAAAATATATTTGGTTTGTAATGCCTGATGGTATTCATCAAGTATCAGGTTCCATAAATGTTGCTGATCGTATTTATTTAGGATTATACTTCTTGCATTTTTTTTGCAGTTGTTATACAATGATTCATCTGTTATCATTTTCTTCATAGCATCGTATAACTCATTCACGTTTTTAGGTTCTATGAGCAAACCGTTAATGCCATTTTCAATGATCTCGTTGCAGCCATTAATATTGGTAACTATAGAAGGGATATTTAGACACCCTGCCTGCATAGGTACATTGGGCAATCCCTCTCGATAAGATGGAAAGGCCAATACCTGACTTGCAGCAAGAAAAGGCCTCACATCGTCCTGATAACCTGCATGTATAATTGAAGGATCATTTTGAATGGCAACTATTGTCTCTTTTGGTATAGGGTCGGTTTCGGGTTCAAATGGTCCAACTAACATTAATCTTATGAAGGGGTAATCATTCTTTAGCTTTGAAAATGCTTCTATCAATTCAACAATACCCTTATCCTGTACTACACGACCAATAAAAATGAATACAAACTGATTTTCAAGAATGTTATACTGTTTTTTGACCTTCGAAGCTTTTTCAAGAAGTTCTTCGGTTAGTAAAAAGTTGTTACTGTTTATTCCATTGGTACTGCCATTTCCTATTACTTTAAGTTTTTCTGGTTTGCAATACTTATGTTGTAGTATGTAAGTTTTCAAATTGAAACTTACTGTAAAGACCTTTGTTGCCCCCATAAGGGTAATGCGTTCTACAATATCAAGTACTTTTCTCTTTAATCCCTTTGTTTCCATAAGGGGTAAACCTGCTACTGTGTGTAACCTAACCGGAACACCGGCTATCTTAGCTGCCCACATACCTAATAACCCTGCTTTGGGTGTATGAGAATGAACTATATCGGGTTTTAATTTTGAAAAAACTCTAACCAGTTTATATAATGAAACTAAATCGGACAATGGTGAAATAACCCTTGTCATATTAACCGGAATAAATGTGCTTTTTTCTCTGTTAGATAATTGAGTTGCTTTATCAGTATTGCTGCTAATCATGTAAACATCAAAACCGTTTTCCTGCATAAAACGAAGTTGCCCGGTTAACAGCTTTTCAAGCGCCATTGAGATGGTTGTAATTCTTACCAGTTTGGGTTTGGTTTTTATAGGGGTCTCCACGTTTTCTTTGTTGATTAATTAATTCCTAAATAATAATAATTCAGTTTTGAGATTGCAATAATTATTTCAAAACTGAATTTAAGCGTTATCAATTTTAAAATTTCTCATTACGGCCTTAAACTTACCGTTTTTACTAAGTGGGATATCATCTACAGCATGTATTTTAATATCTACAACTGTACCTAACCGTTCCCTAAGATTGTCCATAAATTTCTTTTCCATTTGTGGGGTATATTCTTTGGTAACAACCTGGTAGATATCAATCTTATCTGCTGAATTTTGAACTATCTGTGATTTTTCTATACCACTTAATCCTTTGTAGGCGGTATCCATTCTACCCACAAAACCCCTGTCTTTGGTATAAAGTATATCATCTTCTCTTCCTATAATATCTTTGATGCATGGCATCTTACATCCGCAAGTACATGGTGGGGTATCCTCTTCTTCCAATACCACCATATCTTTAGATCTGTATCTTATCAATGGAGTTTTTAAGTTTCGGAAGCTGGTAATAATTAATTCTGCGTATTCGCCGGGTTTAGCAGTTTCACCTTGTAAGTTTATGAATTCAAATATGCCTGAATCAGTATTAAGATGGTAGCGTCCCTCCTTACACTCTGTAATGAAAGAACCTCCTTCGGAAGAAGCATATTGATTATAGACCCTGCATCCAAATGCTTTCTCAATTTCCACACGTTGGTGTGGAAACAGAGTCTCTGCAGTTGTTGCTATACCTTTTGGTATAAATCCGAGATTTATGTTATTAGCATTAATAAATTTTGCAAGAATATAAATTGCCGAAGGATAACCATCAATCAGCTGTGGTTTAAATTGGGATATTTTTTTTACATAATCAGGTAT
>JANPGE010000257.1:0-23685 GCA_031423805.1 Segetibacter sp.
AGAACTAAAAATATATAAAGTGTAACCTATGTTATGCTACAATAGTGAGCCTTAACCGCCCTTAAGGGCAACCATAAAATTCGGTTGTTCTTAACGGTAAGCGAAAAGTGTAACCTATGTACTGCTATACGACACCTAAACCCTAAACCCTAAACCTCTCAAACCCCTCAAACTTCTCAAACCCCTTAAACCCCTTAAACCTCTTAACTCCCTTACGCTGCCATCCTCTTCTTACCCGTTTGATTAAAACCCGAGAATGTAATTATATTTTGACTAACCACACGTTGGTTGCGGGGACCTGTTGCCCATGCACGTATAGTAATCACATTACCCGGATGCAAGCCTGTAAGCACCATTTTTGATTTTTTGCCATTGGGCACTGTAGTCCATACTGTTGTGCTGTCAGGGTTTGCAGTATAGGCATAGTCTATCCCGGTACCTTGTATGGCACTTTGCAGGTGGAACCCAATAATTATCTCACCTGCATTAACGCCTTGGTGAACATACAAGCCTGTAATAGCACCCAATACCTGCCGGGAGATGGTATCTTTACTCACCTCGTAACCGGTGGTTAACACCATAGTGCGGTTACCATCAGCAAGATAGTTGACCTCAAGTGCCAAAGCCTTTAGCGCTTTTTGCAACAATGCTTTAGCCGTTTTAGCCGCTTGCTTTTGTGCGCTGTTACCGGTTGTAGCTACGCTCCACTGTTGGGCAAACAAGTCACGTGCTGTAATTACCACCCTAACTTTTTCGGCAGCAGCAGAAAACTGTGGATTAGCTGACATGTTATTAATTACGTTGTCAGCCAGTGTCAGCAGACGCTGTGCTGCTGTACCCACTCTCATAAAGTTAATGAGCACTTTAGAATTAGTTCTCATGATAATTAAAACAGGGGTCTTAATGGCCTGTTACCAACAAAACGAACAACAAATAAAATTATTGTGATTGCTTATAGACAATAGGTGAAATGCTAATAGACAATATTTGAAATGCTTATAAGCAATAGTTGAAATGCTCATAAATAATAGGTGAAATGTCTATAAACAATAGAGGAAATGCTTATAAACAATAGGTGAAATGCTAATAAACAATAAGTGCAAGGTTCATAAACAGGAGGTGAGATGCCAATAAACTCTATGTTTTATGACCACATAATTTGTATTTCATTTGTTGTGTAAACTCCTTCTTGCAATGAAGTGCATAGTATTTATACTAAATATTTTATTGTCTTAAAAAGGTAAGATGCTTATTATTGAAATAAAGGTTATAATAAATACAGAAAACTTTATTTAAGAAAATAGTTTGTTATGAGAAAAAAATGTACTTTAGCAATTGATCAAATATTGAATGCAAAAGCTAATTATTGTTAATCTGATTCTAAAGAAGACTTTTCTGGATACTAGGACTTAATAGTAAAGAACCAAAGGCTGCTTAAATTTAAAAAACACTTTGAATTTGACATAATTATATAATATGAACAACGTATTTGAAATTTCTAGGTCTATTGAATTTAGTTATGCTGATAAAACACCAAAACGCCCTGTTGAGCAGTCTCATTTTCAAATACTCTTGCAACTTTCAGAAAACAGACTATTTCCAGAAATATATTTGGAGTTGTTGACCTCTCTCCCAAATGATGAAGACAGAAATGAATTTTCAAAAAAGTTTTTAAAAATTTATTTATATGCATCTACAAAAATAAAAGACTCAAATAAATTATATAAATGGCTTCTTAAAGGAGCATTACCACAGTCAAATGCTAGTGGATCTGAATCAATGTCACAACTTAGCCAAAGTATAAAAAGGATAAATCCCCAGCTAGCCTAAGTGTTCGTTGCGTTTGTTGAAGTTTGAGCGAAGCGTAACTTCAATACAATATGAAAAGCAGGTCTTTGACCGGTAAACTAAGGAAATATTTTGCCCTTGTGGGTGTTAGCTGAAAGAAGCATGATTAGCAGCGCCGTTGTCCCGCATATTGCGGGATTATCACCTGCAACAGATAACAAACATAGAGTCCAGCAAGCCTAAGTGCTCGTTGCGTTTGTTGAAGTTTAGCGAAGCGTAACTTCAATACAATATTAAAAGCAGGTCTTTGAACAGCAAATTTTTAGCCTGTTCAAAGATAGTAAACAACCTGATTCTCCACCGGACACAGTCCTGCGTTTATAGGAAAGTGAAGTTAGCTTTGCAAAACTTCAACTAGTGCAATGAACACTTACACTAGCAGGGCAGGCTGTCTGCCCGGAATCCCTACACTGGTGTAGGGACTGGTTGATGAACTAAAAGTACAGGTTAAAAACCAAAATACTGGTTACATTTCTATTAACACAAAGAGGGAAATCGTGGGGTTTCTTGCAGAAGACCCCACTAGGATAAAAGAGTTTTAATTCACCCTCTTTATAGTAACCGTTTTATATTTTTCTTTACTATTGGTACTGTTACAAACTTTACAGCCTGATGTTGCATCTTGTGTATCCCCCTGAATGGCCCAACCGTCTGGTATTATAAAGGAGCCGGTTGGCAAATTAGCAATTGTAATCTTTGATCCCACCGGACAACTATTGATATCATGAACTTTAAATGAATTGCAGCAGATGTCTCCACCTTGTACACATGAGGGCTTATACTCAAAGCCGGTTAAAACTTTTTTTGATGATGATGATAATGTTGATTGTATTGAATCGAAGCAAACTATACTTGTTACTCCTACACAGTTTGTATTAGGTTGGGTAGATTCATTACCTACACTTAAATTGATACCATAGGACATGGTCTTATAAACCAAATGCTCTTTAGTTTTTAAATTATACAAACTAAACTTACTGTCAAATAAACGTAATTCCTCTGAAGCCGACCCGCCATCTACAACCCATTCGTATTTGATTGCATTGCTCCACCCAAGATTTGCTTTACTACCTTCGCCTCTTTTCTCATATACTAAATAGCCACCTGCATCTATTTTAATAGCTATTGTATCACCATAATGCAACACATTACCTCCCCTTTTTGAGCTTATGGTTATTGTTTTTTTGGGAGAACTAAACCAGTCTAAATTTATTCCAAATTCACGCTCTTTATAGGAGACGTATTCTTTAGGTTTAGTATTGTAAAGCTGAAGCTTTTCGTTTAATGTAACGGTTCTGTGATCTCTGGTACGACCACCAACATTACTGTTTCTATGCAATGACCATTGTACCGCTGATGATTGTGCAAATGAATAATCTGCCCGTATTGAGCAAACTGTAATTAATAAAATAATAAATGCTGAAATTTTGATGTTAAACTTCGTTTTCATAAATAGTTAGTTTTGGTTACAAAAAATATGTCCGGGTATTTACAGTAGCACAAGTTATTAAAACATAGGAATAAAAAAAAATGAGGTTTATTCAGTCAATGTTGTTGTTCTTCCCTGCTAGCCTAAGTGCTCGTTGCGTTTATTTGAAGTTTAGCGAAGCGTAACTTCAATACAATATGAAAAGCAGGTCTTTGAACGACAAATTTTTAGCCTGTTCAAAGATAGCAAACAACCTATTGCACTAACTAACACACCGTGTCCCGCACTTCTGTCGGGAGTCCTGTGTTTCTTTTTAAATTTAAGTTACCGCTTCGCTCAAACTTAAACAAGCAGGGTAACTAAGACAATAATTTAAAAATAAATTTTTCCCCACCCCTTAATTTGCTATCACTCTTTCCAGCCATCTCACCATAAAAGGTATGAAATCCGTAAAAAATGTTGTCCACGTTCTTTTCCAAGTAATTTTCAAAATTTATTGTTTCGCCACGTTCGTCTAATAATACCCAACCAGCACCATACAAAGAATTAATGGGTCTGTCAAATTTCACCACCCTTTTCACCAATTCAAAAATGCGCAAAAGCATGTAATGAGAAATTTCACCAACTTCAGTAACAACTCCATTACTATCTTCAATTTTAGAATCAATTAAAGGTAAGAGTACAACGTTTTGTGGAGTAGTGGTAGGTTTTACAAATGAAATATCAATCGCTATATAATCATGATTATCTTCATTATACCCCGATAAAATCTTGTTTTTACAGGTAGATAAATATTCTGAAGTGATAATAAGACCATTCACCTCCACTTCATTAGAGGTACCCTTGTTTTGTTCACTACGGGGTTTGTCGGTATCAAAAGCATCGTTAAATAATAATTTATACAAATCGAACAGCTTAAAATACTCGTATTCCGTATCGTAGATGTCTAACAATTTTTTTACTCCTTCCTTAATGCTTTCATCGTTTCTAAATTTAATCCAAAAACACATGTTCTGCGATTTGTCAACTATTTTATCTAACAACTCATGATTAAACTCTACACTTAAATACTTATCGCCAGTTTTCAATTCTATAATACAGAAACTACAGGTATCATGCGGTTGATTTTTATAGGCTACGTAATATTTCGAAAAACCCGGTTTAAGTTTTGAACATACATCATCATGATTTTTGGAAAGCCCATCAGTTAATCCAAAAAATGATTTGAAAATTATCTCATCCATTTTCTCTTTCTCACCTTTTTCACAAACTAATACCTGTATTCTTTTATAATCAAAATCATTTGGATCATTTTTTAATCGTTGTTCAATCAATCTTAAAAATATTTCACGATCTCTTTTATAGGGTGCAAAAGCCCTGTTCATATTGTTATAAGTGTAAATCCGAACAACTGGATTAGCTGAATTACAAAGGAGGGTGATTAATTGAGTGTAAAGTCCTTTCATATTTATGAACTTGAGGGAATCTATCTCTACCGACTGATAAACGCCAATATTACTTTGCATGCGCTTAAAAGTCTTGGTAATGCTATTGGGCCGGAGCGATTCATCAGTAAAGTATTCATCACTCATCTTGAAAAATTTGTTTTTAAGATAAGTGCCTGTGTGATCAAGATCCGGGTAAACAGTTGCTTCATTAATGCCAAACAGTTTTAGCTGTCGCCTTATTTTATATTTACTCTTGGAGTCAATGTAAATCTTCTTAACGTTATAATCAGGATGATTTTCTTCTATTTTCTTATATCCCTTTTCAAAACTGATATAGGGATGTACAGTGAACCAGCTACTTTGAGAATCTACTCTTTCGGATAAAAAAGGAGGTTTAAATAAAACTATTTCTTTAATAGAAAAAGGATCATCATCCGTAAAGTATTTAACGTGATCCGGATCTCTCTTTGAGAAAATTTTTGAATTGTCGTAAACAATTAGTTTGGATTTGGGCTCAAAAAGTACGATTACACCATGTTCATCCCGATGTGAAGGCTCGTCTGCAACTGCAAACCATAATGCAATTTGAGGGTCTCTTGTCCAATCTAAGACTCGGTTAGGTACCCCATAATGGCGGGCTAAAGCCATCCATTCCCAATCATTTTTAGGCTCAATGTTTTGAAACCTTCTGGCTCTTTCTTTAAAGCTGATGAACAATTTTTTCTCAATTTCTTCTCTGTAAATGTTAGGTTCTTTGGGAAAATAGCTGGGCAGATTGCCTTTAATTCCAATTTTGTATTTTTCTCTGTCCCGCAACATAAAACGGTCATAATCTATTCTTCCAACCAACTCAAAATAATCAGCAGGCATCCCTCTGAAAAGTACAAAATCTGCTAAATTGAAAGTTGATTTTTCATCCCTGTCATCAAGTTTGAACTCAGACAAAAGATACATATATTCTTCTATTGAAGTTATGGGATCAGTTTTTGAACCTTTAGTACCATTGGGGTTGAAGTTGAAATTTGTAGACATATTTGGCAGCGGTTTAGATAATATGTATTAGTTATAAATGCTTTTCAATGCTATTATAATATTTCCCTCTCTCCACAATTTAAACACTACGTGTCCTACCTTCAGATTTGCAAATTGTTTGGTTGTCCTTATTGATTATTCAAATTTTACTAAAGGTAAATTATTTACAATATCCTCCGCTTGTTTCAGTGTTCCGAAGGACACCTAAATACAAAATGGTTGCAGGTCTCCCCCAATTTGGTCGGCACAAGTTGTGACCGGTAAAATTTAAGCTGTTGGTTAAAGCCTATCCCGTTGTTCATGAAAAATAAGCAGTGATTTAAATAATAATTAGAGAAAATATTTATTATGATAAAATATTGTACTTTAGCAATTAGGAATAATATTATAAGTAATAACATGATTTAGCGACACTGCAAAAATATAATATACATATTCTAACTCACTTAAAATCAATTGAAATATTTTAATCAATAAGCGAATATTGACGACAATCATTGTTGCATGCAAGGTTTTATCAAACAACTAAAACATATTTAAATTATGAAAAAAAGCATTTTAATTTTAGTAGCATTTTTGGCTTTTCATTATGCTAAAGCACTACCTACATTTATATGCACCTCTGGTGGTTATTTATTTTATACTTATTGGTATTATGACTCCCAAGGCAATTTAGCTTATACTCTTGAAAGTCAAGGACCTGGAAGTTGTACTGGTGGCCCGTGGATTATGAGGCTTGTACCAATTAATAGTGGTGTTGGTTTTAACGACGGTTTTGCAACAGACAAAACATACTTAACATTAGCAAAGTTTAATACAACACCAAAAGAACTGAACCCTGCTGATACCATTGGTTTTTCGAATATTTTGAATAAAGAAAAGTCTAATGAAACGTTTGGGATAGATCCTTCAAGAATTGACACACGCTGGGCAAAAAGTATTGCAATTTCTAACAAACTCTCAATTTATACGTTGATTGCAGTTAAAAATAAGAGACTAAAAAAATTGGAAATATCAATTTGGTCAGTAAAAAATCAAAATGTTGAAGCAACTTTAATTGATTTATCTACAAAGAGACTAGCTTTTAAAAAGAGAATCTTTTTGGGTAATGGAAAAAATGTCAGTAAAATAAAATTACTAAGTAAATATCGACACGGTGCATACTCATTAACTGTCAAGTCAGATTTGAACACTATAACTACTAATGTTCAATTATAGACTGTCATTATAGTAAAGGTTCCTTAAATCTTAAATAACCCGGCAGGCAACAAAAGTATTTGCAAAAGCAGGGTGGACAATTTAACATCAGCAATGTGTAAGCATCAGCAGCGGTTCGGGCTTGCCGTTCAATTTTCAGCTTTAGTTCTTAACCACAACAGCATATTTTCAAATGGGCATTTGTACTGGGCAGGACAAGCAATTAATTCCCAGCTAGCGCAAGTGTTCGTTACGTTGCATTGAAGTTTAGCGAAGCGTAACTTCAATACAATATGAAAAGAAGCTCTTCGACTGGCAAATTTTTAGCTTGTCAAAGATAGCAAACAACCTCATTTTTTACCGGTCGAGACCTGGGTTTCATAGAAAATTGAAGTGATCCTTCGGAACACTTCGACTAGCGGGGCAGAAAAAAATTATATTTCTCCATCTTTAAAAGTTAAATCACTAGTGGTATAACTTCTATAGTTGGGTTTATATGTTTTCGGGTATGTATTATTTCCATTCTCATCCTTATCGGTTGATTCTATTTTATAACTAAATGCAAAATCTAATATTTTTTCTTTTTGCTGATCAATCTCTTGATAAATTTGCTGCCATGCTGCTTTAAAATGATGTCCCATTGAGGTTGTTCCTCTTTCCGTCATTCCACCAATAAAAATAAAAGTTTTCCCTTTATATTTAATCTTTGAGATCAATCCATATTCCAAATCATTTCCGTTATGGTCAGGTTTTGCAATTGAATAACTAAAATCACTATGCTTACTAACTTTAATTCCAATTTTCTTATCAAGACTTTTAATGAGGGGATCGGGCCAAAGTTCAAATAATCTAATATTGGGCGGAGCATCTTTCTGCATTTCTAAAATAAAATCGTTTGAAAAAAGGCCTATTGAGATGAAAACGTCATGTTGGTCCCACTTTTTATTGTTATTTACTTTATTTTCGGAATGAAAGTCATTGTAGGTTCTTATCTTAGGAGAGGGGAAATGTAAATCCCTAAAAACAGTGTAAATATCTGAAGCTGCTTTAACATCTCCCATAGCAAATCCGTTGTCAACTCCGGGAAAGTCCGATACTGGAATATTTATTCCCTTATCATTTAGAACTTCGCTAAAAGATTTTTTAAAATCATGTTTTGGGAGAATGAGCGCAATTCTTTTAACACCGTCATAATTCAACAATTTTTTAAAAATATTTTGTCTTCTAATAAGACCTCTATAGTTATAGAAGGTTTGCAAAAAATCATATAACAAGGCTGCCAGATAAGAAGAGAAAACTGAAATTACAACAACTTTCCACCGATTTTCATCATTCAAAAAACTGCCGCCCAAAATAAATAAAAGAGCGGTTATTACATTAAATAAATAAAACCAAAGTTTATTAATTTCTTTTAAGTACTTTATCATATTCATTATATTTTATAATTTCAGCGAACCACGCTCTTAATTCCCTTCTACTACCTCATCTCCAATTTTCCCCCTCTACAATCCCACTTCCTCATCACTCAACCCATAATACTCATAAACACCTTATGTTTCTCCCCTCCCAAACCCATAATTATTAGCTGTTGGTAAAGAATACAACAGCGGGTTTCATTTTAAATTGAAGTTACCGCTTCGCTCACACTTAAACTAGCAGGGCAACGGCAGAAAACTTCAAACAAGCACCAGGAAGACTTACGCTAGCAGGGAAGAAAAATAAAGAAAACTATTCTTTATTTAAATCAATTTTATGAATTAAATCTTGGGGTAAAATAGTATTATCTTCAAATCTACATTCAAAGGAACGAATGTTTCTATTCAATGATATTGAACAAGTAGACGGCCAATGAGATATAGGTTTTAATTTTAAATTAAATTTCATTATTACTTCAATTAACAATCTTGGATTTTGGGATAGGTTATATTCATTATTGTTTCTTGTTGAGTTTATTGAAAAATTACGTGAAATGATAGTATCAACAATTGCTTTTTTTAGGGTTGAATCTATTTTATTTTCATTATATTTTTGGAAAGGATTTTCGCAAAATTTATTTAAATCCGGAATAAGATATTTTGCAACAGTTTCAGGAATAGCTGTATCTGAATTTAGATTAGGATTTGCTAGTAATTGGTATTCTTTAACTTCAACTAAAACTATATATTCTAGATGTGATGTTTGACTATCTTCTTTTAAATTTATTGAAATTATTTTATGGGATATTGTATTAAAATAACCTCTTATAAAAAATTGCAATGAATCGTTAAAAGTCACTAAAGCTATTGTAGAACCATTGCAAATTACATCCTTCTTTTTTTGGCTTAACATATCCCATGCCCTTGCAAATAAAGAATCAGAAGCATTTTTATTTGTAACCCTCAACTTTAAAGCTTCGTCTAAAGTATCATAAAATTGAATAATCATTTGCCTTCCTTTTGCATCTTTTTCCGAATATGCAAATGCGAATAGTCCAATAATCGTTGTAATTAAAAAGCATAATCTAGTAAGTAAAATACTTTTTGCTCCTTTCTTTCTTATGCCTATAATAATACTTTCTTTCTCTGCTTTTTGCTTGTTTTCGGGAACTTGTATCTTTAAGCCTGATAATTCCTTATTTATCTTAGTTTCTGAAACGTGAGATAATAACATTGCTTCTTTTTTCCAATATGTAGTATCCGGAATTACTAATTTAAGAAGCGTATCCAAAGAAATTGTAACAAGAATGGTGATTGGTACACTGTAAAGATGGGGGATGTCTAAATAGTAATGAAATATTACACCAAAACCTATTATTAAAATGCAGAATGAAATAGAGTAAATTATTTCATTTTTTCTAAATATTTTACTTAACAGCTCAATGAGTTTTATTGATGCCTCCATAATTATTTATGAAAAATTAATTTTTATTAAATAGTTCAAATCCAATTATACTATTCTTGTAATTAAGGATAAATTTAAAGATAACAAAACAATTTAAAAAATAATATAGTCTTATGAGAAATTTCTTTCCTATTATTTTTAAGGCCTTTTTCTGTCAATACAAGAAAAGAACAAATGAATTGCCATTGAAGAGCAAAAATGCGGAATACCTAAATGCAGGATTATCTTTTCGCCTGATACAAACAACAAAACTTATGCTATTGGCGAGTGTGAAAACAGATCCATGATAATCCCTCGCTTGTTTCAGTGTTCCCAAGGACACTGAAATACAAAATGGTTGTTGGTCTTTGACCGACAACCATTTTTAGTGTGTTCAAAGATAGTAAACAACCTCCCTTTCTACCCGTTGCAGACCTGGGTTTCATTTTAAGATTTAAGTTCGCTTCGCAAAACTTAAACCTTCCCAAGGAACACTTACGCCAGCTGGGGAAGTTCTACTTGACTCAAACTTCAAATAAGCACAACGAACACTTACGCTAGGAGGGGTAAAAAATGCAACAGCGGGTTTCATTTTAGATTTAAGTTACGCTGCGCTTAAACTTAAACCAACAGCAACACTTACTCTAGCTGGGAATTAGCGAAACGAACACTTACAATAGCAGGGAAAGCAAAAAATATTATTAACTAAGGCTTGCTTTTTAATTTTAAAATTGTTTTTTCTAATGATTTTAAATCCCACTCCGAATCAAAGCCACCCCAAAATACTCTTATTTTGGTAGCTCCCCAAACTCCATAAATCACAAAAGAAATTCCTTCTGCCTTATAACAAATATTGGCCTCATCAAGTTCGTCATCAAAGAATTTCTTGTTTTCATTTGCTATCTGTTCCAACCATTCCAGCATCAAAATTGCTTTATCTTTTCTAATGCTTTTAAAAGCATAGCCTGTATAAGTGACCCCTGCTTCATTCCAATAATCGCCATAAAAAGCCAATAATAATTCAATTTTATTTTGAGTTAAACACTCAAAAATCAATGTTGTTAATTCCCCGGAATTAGCTGCTGATATTGGACTAATTTTAAACTTAACTGCTTCCTTTGAAGAATCTATCAAATTTTTAATGGCGTATTCTTTAGCCTTGTATAGAGATATTTCTTTGCTATAAGATTTACCCAAGAATAAATACCTTGGTACTTGTGAATATCCGCATATATTCAATAATAATAAAACACTGATGGTTAAAAATAACTTCATTTTATACGTTTTTGTATCTGAAAACAGATTTATTATTTTCTTCCGTTTGCTACTGTTGATGTTCTTCACCAGAAGCATCTATGTAATGTTGTGTTTGCAGGTGAAGAACAACTGCAAAGGCGAAAAGAACTTTCTTGATGGCAGTTACCTTTGCCGGGGTCTCTTAGCTAACACACAAGGCTAGGAAAGAAGACCCCAGCAGGACAAGATGTTGGTATTTTGCGAAAACTGGTGAAGATTCATGGAGGTTATAATGCAACAATCTTCACTGGCATAGAACTTTGCGTGAAGCCTTGGCTCATACCCAATCCTTACATTGGGCAATGCTTTTAGAAATTCTATATCGTCTCGACTCATGCTTTTGCTTACATCATCCTCATTCTTACCAAAAATGATTACTATTTCTAAACTTTGGCTTCTGCGGGTGGCAATTTTTAGTTTGTCCTTTATGCGATCGTGCAATTTGATATAAGGCGAAATTAGCCAAAGGAACTCATCAGCTTTGTCTATCAGTTCTTCTATGGCGGAGCCTATTTTGGAGTCGGTTAAAAGTTGGGGCATTGGTTTAAAAGTTTAATAAATATAAAATTCATCCAGATCATCAATTAATTGAACTTTATCTGCTACAGTTTCATTAACTCTGGCAATATTTCTTTTGATTCGTGCAAAATCCTTTTTAGGTATTTGTAAAAATAATCTTTCAGCATTTCGGGCTTCAGAAAATATATGTCTGTCAGTATTATTATTCATTGTCGGAAATGAATAACCGATGATAATTACAATATCACTGAATTTAATTAACTCTTTAGCAATTTTTTGGTTTTCATTTGTCTCATCGTTGTGTTCAAAAGCAAATGTCACAGAAGGTTTAACGCTATAATTATAAATGAGGTTTATGTTGTTTTTTATAACGCTTAGGATATCGTCTTTGAATCCCGTTATTAAATTTCCAAACTTTTGGCTTTCCAAACTCCCTTCCGAATATACACCAGCCGTGCCATTCAATTTAATAATGTGGGAAGCCTCACTATTTTTTTTGAAAGCCTTTGAAGGTGAAATATTTAAATCCGTTTGAGCCAATTCTAATGAACAATAATTATTAGCTCTGCAAAAAGTTCCTTCAATTTGTAAATCATAATTCCAAGAAACTATATTTATTTCTGGAGGAAGTTGCTTTGTACTTTGAGAGAAAAAATGGTTTAAAAAAGTTCTATAACGGCCATCAAAAGTCAATTTAATTGAACGAACAATTTCGTTGTTATAATAGGTAGTGTTTCGGTCAAATTCCATTTGATTTTGATTTTCGAATCTACGAAAGCTATATTGCTCTTTTTCAACTTGTTCAAAAAGAAAATAACCTGAAAGTATTAATTTCAGCTTATTTAATTTTTCTTTTTCATTTGAATTGAAAAGTTCTTTCGCGTAATTGTCAATTGAGGTGCTTTGATCAATATTTCGTATTAGTTCGTTTAAGTCGTTTAAATACACATTTACAGCTTCGTGTTTTATTTTGTCTTCTGATTTTAATTGAAAAATAAAATCACTGTAAATTTTCATGCGGGTTTTCATATCGGCCAATAAAGGCATTGAAAGATAACTAGCACCAGCACCTAATATGTATGTTACTCGTTTCATTATTCCTTTTTTTTACAAAAAAATGTTTTCCTATCACCGTCTTTCACAAACACCAACTCCTGCTAGTCAAATTATACCTATACACAAGTTTCTTTATTTTTTGTTAACCTAATCAAACAATCCCTTTTGTGGATTTTGGAGTTTAATCTCCTCCAAATCAACAAACCTAATTTTTGGTTTTTTTTCATTTATGTTCCCATCATCATCACGTCTGTCAACTGTACCTTTAATTTTACTGTTGGTAAACATCACATCCTTGTAGTCTTTTATATTGCCATTTACAGGGTAACATGTCAAAATGTGCCTCATATATTCAAACCCAATAGAATTGGCGTTCTCATTGCCTCTCGAAATATGTCCATCAAGTTCAATATACATTCCATGAGTAAGTTCCGGAAATAGCAATTCGTTTTCATCTGGTGCTTTATAAAAAACGCTTTTACTTCTAAAGCCAACTTTTACGCTTTGTACAATATCATCATTGTCTAAAACCTCGTCAATGTTAGTTCCAATTTCCAGTTCTCTTTCAGGTTCTATATGATGTGCAACTTTTGAAAAAAGTTTTTCGGGACAGTTTTTATACATTTCCAAATACTTTTCAGGAACATATAATAACTCTCCATTTTCATTCTGAATACCAACCAAAATGATCCCATCTTCGTCTTTAAATTTTACATCTTCAAAAGATTTTATAACTAAGGACTTAAGATGAATAGCAATCTTTATTACAGCTTTTATTGCTTTGAAAACTTCTTTCGTTACATCTTTAGTTCCTTTATCCTTAAAATCGTTTTCTGCAATTTTTTTTAGTGCTGTAGTTGCATAAGTTGTAAGGGCTACGCCTGTTCCGGTAATTAGCCACTCACTTAAAGAGTGAGGGATTAAAGCTTCCCAACTCCCTTTTCGAATACGTACCGGTATTTCAATGTCTTTTTCCTGCAATTCTTTACTTATTTGAAATAAGAAATAGCGCATAATTTCATCTATGCCGATTAAAGCTTCCGCTGATTTTCTAGCATCAAAATATCCTTCTTGAACTAATGAACCTTCATATTTAAAAAAGCCTACAAAATCGTCTTCCATTATAGTTATGTTTATTGGTGTAAAAAATCAAACTATTCCCACCTTTCCACAATCCCCACCTCCTCATCACTCAATCCATTTATCCCTTAGTCATTCAGCACATGAACATTATAAAGTCGGACGGCTTTTTTCAAATGTTTATTCCCCAAAGTAATTATTGGAATACCTATTCCGAGCAGGCCTATTTGTGTAATACTGTAGGGTGTCCAAAAATGAGTTTGTTTATTAATTTTTGTAAAAGCTAAAATGCCAGACACTATTGATCCAAGTATTAAAAATCCCCCAGGTACAGCGCTTTTGGTGTATGCTTTATATTCCAAGGCAGATGGTGGGTATTTATTTAGTAATGGTTCTAGTTTGGTCGCACTGATTTTTTTTTCATGCAAATAATAATTGTCAAAATGTATTCTAATTGTATCTACTGCTTTTAAGTCACTTGTAGTTCCAGTCTGAGATTTCAAGCTATTCCCAAAAATCAATAAGCACAACAGCCAGGTATATTTTTTTGACATTTTTAAAGTGTATTTTGTTTTAATAGTTATTTTCCCTCCACAATCCCCACTTCCTCATCACTCAACCCATACAACTCATACACAAGTTGATTGATCTTGTCATCTGTATAAGCTATCCGTTGGTTTAGCTGCTCTATCTTTTCTGATAGAGTTGCTGTTTGTTTTTGCTCATAAAGAGCAAGAATATTTTTTACGTCTTTTCTGATAGTGTCTTGTTGCTCCTTAGTTGAAGTTGGTATAGGAAGTTTAGATACATACATTGGCTTGTACTCATAATAACCTCCTTGCTTTGTTGAAGCAATTGAATGTAAATAGTAATCACAAGCCTTACTATTTAAAACACCCAACACAAAGAGATCCTCGGTTTGTATTATACACGTTTTATCATTTGAGTAATGATTGCCAGTATCAAAACAATAAGACGCATTTTGAACGATTGCAGGTACTATTATTTTAGGTTTTTCAAACTCCAAATAATAGTCTACTGCATCTTGTAATTCATACCATTTATAACTACCCGGCTTTCTACCTACCCAATCATTTCCAACCCAGTCTTTTGGTTTTGGAGAAAGTTCTGCTTTGTATTTAAAAAGATGTTCTTTTATTGAAGGATAGTCGTCGATATTAATACCCCGTTTAGCAAATATTAGATACCTATTTGAATTTGGAACAAAATATTTCTTTATGTTTCTTCCAGCAAAAAATGGTTTTATTACTTCAGCGCTTTTTGGATCTTCTTCTATTAATTGTTGCTTTTTGTTTTCATCAATTACAAATGCCTCGTTTAATCCTGTTAATACACCTCGAAAAATTTGCCCCTTTACATACTCCTTTAACGTGACACCCGAATTTTCCAATTTTTTAATTAATTCCTGCTCCTTTTCGCTTCCCAAATGCCATCCACTATCTTCCAATTTATCCTGTACTAAACTTTGCTTATTTTTGTTGACATAATCTCCCAAACTTTCAAACGCTAAGGTCTTTACATCAACAACCAAAGGATGAAGTACGGGTTCGATTCCCGTACGTTTGCCAGCCTTCTTAGAAATGACAATACAAGGATAAGTAGTTGCATTTTGAAACACTGGCAAATCGCCAAAGTCGATGATTTGTTGTATTTCCTGTTGTTTAAACCATTTACGCAAAGGCTCGCCATAGTTGGCCCGCATCCATTTGTTTGCTACTATTATTCCAAACAAACCATTTTCATTAAGCAGCCCAATACCACGTTCAAAGAAATAACTATACAAGTCTGCCATGCCATGATAGACCTTGTAAGCCTTTTGGAGGTAGTGCTTTATGTCACTTAGCATTTCCTGCCGCACATACGGCGGATTCCCAATCACCACATCAAACCCGGGATTTCTCGAAGGTTTGTCACTATTCCGCAACGGGTTAAACACTTTAGGAAATGCCTTTTGCCAACTAAATGGTTTTATCTTGACCTCACCCCGACCCTCTCCAAAGGAGAGGGAGGATTGGACTGTTTCATAAAAGTCAAGGTCTATAAGGCTGTTGCCGCTTTTTATATTGTTGTCAAGTGTTGGCAATACACGTTCGCCAAAACGCATTTCGGCATTAATGCTGCTGCCTGTTTCGCCTTCCATACACTTGAGCAACAGGCTAAGCTTGGTAACCTCCACTGCCTGTGTGTCAAGGTCAACACCATAAATATTGTTGAGCAATATTTGCTTCTTTAGTGAAGTAGTCAAATTGCCGTCGGGTGTTAGTGGTAGTTTGCTTCGCTGCCTTATGGCGGCTTCACGTACCTTAGTTGTTACAGTAGTGTCTGCGGCTGTTTCGCTGTGTGTAATAAACTCCGGTTTGTAATAGTTGAGGTGCCATTTTAATAGATAATCATAAGCACCAATTAAAAAGCTGCCACTGCCACATGCAGGGTCAACAATCTTTATCTCGGTAACTTCAGCGGGTGTTTGGCCGTCTGTTAGTTTGCCTATGGTATTTTCAACTATATACTCCACTATGTATTGCGGTGTATAGTACACGCCGCCTGCCTTGCGAACTTCGGGCTTTTCTTCTATGACAACTTTGTGTTTGTCATTCAGCTTTATTTGTTTGCCCAAAAACTGCTCGTAAGCACTGCCCAATATTTCAACACTCAACACGCTAAACTCATAAGGACTTACGGGATAGTATAATTGGGTAATAATGTCTTTGAGCACCTTATCATCAATGACCAATGAGGCGCTTAGTTTGTCTTTGTCAAAGTCAAAAAGGCCGCTGTTGTATTTTTCATCAGCCTCCCTAAAATATTCAAACAACCCTTCATAGTACCCTGCCTTTTGGCTTTTCTCCCTCTCCTTTGGAGAGGGCCGGGGTGAGGTATTCTTAAGCCTTCCATACTCCTCCACACCACGGTCTTCTGCTATCCGCAAAAAGATAATGCGGTCAATGGTTTGCTGTACGGTAAAATTCAGTTCATCTTCTGTATAGGCAGGATTGCGAAGGGCAATATTGTAAGCCAATTGTATGCGCCATTCATCCAGCGAAGCAAGAAACTCTTTATCTACTGTTGTAGTGCCTTTCTTGTAACTGTCGCCGGCTATAAATTTGTCTAACCCACCTTTCAATACACGCTCTTTAGAAAACGTATTCCAAATAAAATCGAACTCTCCTAAGTATTGGTCGTAGGTCAGGTATTTTATACGACCGGCCGAGGCCTTGTCTGTCGGGTTGGGTTTCTTATTGCAATCGTACACCGCCAATTCTTCAAAATCGGTCAGTATAGATATAGGCAGTTTTGCACTCCATGCATAGCGGCGAACCTGATAGGCAGGTAGTATATCGGTCTTTACATCAACTTTTGGTTTCTTCGCCTCCACAAAGAACAACCGTTTGCCCCCCGGCAACCTGAAAGAGTAATCAGGCGCTTTGGTAGCGCCGCTTACTTTTACCCTGTCCTCATGTATTACCTCCCGGTATGCCTCTGCATATCCCTGGCTGTTGTCAACATCCCAACCAAGCGCTTTAAAAAATGGATCAACAAAGTCGCGGCGTACAAGTGTTTCATTGTAATCGCTCTTTTTATAAGAAGGAAGTTGTTCGTGGAATCGTTCTACTAATTCGCCTATTGTATCGTAAGCCTGTTGTTTAGGTATCATGCAGTAATTAAATGAACATAAAAATAATATAAATAAATACAATGGTAAAAAAAATAATAACATTAAAAAGAAAGTCAGAGGGAGACAATGCCCGAATGCTTATTTTTTACACCCCTGATGTTATGCCTTTTTGCCCTTGTGGGTATTAGCTGAAAGAAGCATGACTAGCACCGCCGTTGCATCGAGTATTCTTCACCCGCAACAAACAACACAACATAAAAGCTGTTGGTGAATGTCTATTCCGTTGTACGGGAAACACCAATAGCGGCGTAAAAAAGCAAAACCACTAACACGAAAGCGAAGGCTTATTTTCAAAGCAAAGATTTGCAGGTGATGACATCTGCAAAGGCAAAAAGACTAGAAATAGTCAGTTATTTAAATGATATCTTGTAGAAATACTTCGAGAGTAAAAAATAAAAAGAGGCTGCCTTTTTACGACAGCCTCATCATTCTTATGTGATTAAATAAACTAGCGGCTTACAATTAGCCTTTTGGTTACAGATTTACCATTTCCTTCCTTAATTAAAATATTGTAAGTACCATTTGGCCACCTTGCAGTGTTAATTGTTGTTGTTTGACTTACAGAAGATCTTTTTAAAATTTGATTTCCTTTTGCATCCAGTACACTAAAGCTTACATTGCCTTTGCCCGATGGCAATATCAATGTAGTTGTATTAGTCGCAGGGTTTGGTTGCAATGTTATTTCTTTTATAGCAACATCAGGCTTTACTGGATTGGGTGTACGAGCTGCAAAAGTCACACACAAGGCCCCGGTTCCTATATTATTCCATGAACTACACACAATGGGTACTGGTACTGTTGGCTGTGGAATACTGCCTGGTGCAATTAGATTATCCAGATTTACAAAACCGTTACAATAATCACTTGCTGAAGATTGTGCAGGATCTGCTTGTAGAATAATCCATGGAACTTCTGTTTGTGCTACACCGGTAGGACTTCTGTACCAAACTTCGCTTGTGGTGGAACCGGGAGCGGGGTTTGAATTATTGGGTTGGGTTGGTGATGTAACAAAAGTCTGATTATAGATTGTCCCTCCAATGTTTAAACCACCCGTAGGTGTGTTTATAGGTCTAAACTGGGCATGAAAAGTCCATCTGTAATATATCTTGGGCGGATTGGCATCGTGAGACAATCCTACCGGATTTGCCGAAAATAAAACAGGAACTCCTTTTTGCATACCTCCTATTGTACTCTTAGGTGTAAAGTCAACCGTTCCACTAGGATTAGCTGTTGTTTGAGTAGCAACAGGCCCGGTTAAAATATTTCTCCAAAATATTTCTAACTGCAATCGTGGACCGCAACCTGATGCATCAGATGCATAAATAAAGCCACCCGGAGCATTTGGATTAGCAATTACATTTAGTGGTGTTATTGCTCCTGTCAGGTAACCATTAGGCATAGGCGGTGTTTGTGAGTGCCATGCAGTTATTAAAGGAGTAAAACGAGGATTCCACAACCAGTCTGTGGCTGTAGGATTTGGGCTTTTGGGAAAATCCCAATTAATTGCGGCACCACATGCACCAAGCCCTGATATACTATAAATATTATAAGGATTATTTTGTCCGATACATTGAGTCCCGCTAATAGCATTCGCCGTTGTTAATCCTCGCCTGATATGTATTGGAATATTGCAACATGCTCCTGTAGGTGGAGTAATGGTTAGTGTAACTTCGCCTGCATTTAGTATATTTTGTTCCATGTGTAAAATACCAAAAACCGATGCGTTTGTCATGGTAAAGTTCAGGCTCCCGTCAGCTTGTAATCCGGGGCAGGCTGCACCAGTACCGCAGTCTATATACCATGACCCGGTTGTAGTTGATAAAGAATAGGTAGTACCCGTACTTCCCGCAGGAGGTGTCAATAATATTTTAACCATTTGAAGGGTATTGGGTACACAAAACGTGAAATCGGGGGGCACATTTACGGGTGTAATTTCGGTGTTGGTGTAAGGGTTATATATTTTAATACCCGGAATGGTCATAGTACAACATACAGGTTGTGCAAAACTTTTCAGAATAGAAAAGCACATAAAAAAAGAAGCTATAATTAATTTAAAAAATATTTTTTTCATATACTCGGATGTTTTTGTTTTATTAAGAATTGAAAATTAAGCTTATAAATCAGGATGATTAGGGTGGAATAAATGCTTGTTGTAAGCTGCTTTTTTTGTTATAGGCAAAATTATGCATGAGAAAAACGGCATTAGTATTCATTTGATATAATTAAAGTTTTAAAACTTGAAACCAAAAATGAATCCCTTTTTCACAGGTTTGTTGAGGGCTATCAAACCTTTCCGTTTTTACTTACTCAGTATCTAACAAACTTAACACAAAATATTAAATTAATTTCGTTTTACATAATACCTACATTTCTGCCTTTGCAATTGTTCCTCCCTGCTCTCCGTAGATTAGTAATGACCTTAGAAAGCTCTCCGTATGTCTGCGACTACGGAGGTAAAGTAATAATCCAGACTGTGTCTGGTATTCAAGGCTCAAATGCTTAAATTGCTGAACTAATGCAAAGCTTGTCTAAGTGTTTGTTGCACTTGGTGCATTTAAAGTGAAACGTAATACCGATTGGATATCCGTAATAGTCCAATTGCATTGGCCTAAACAGCTATCATAACTTGTACCGAGTTAACGGTATTGGCATTATACCAAAACCAGATTGGACTATTTATAATTCAAAATGGTATAACTTCTATTCAATATTAAAATCAGGTCTCACCTGCGTATAAAATAGTGGTTTTTGTCAGTAACCCGTAAAATCAAAAGTGATTAATCAGTAGCTCAAATTTGCAAATGAAGTTGTTTAAACTTAAAAGTATTTGTAATGGTTGAAACTACTTTTTCTACGATTCATCCACAGAAGAACAACCAACTAATCTTTGAGTAGGGTAGTTGTAGCTGAAGATTGTTTTAGTTCCTTATCCTTATTACTGTGTTTATCAAGAAACAGCATCTTGATGGCAACCAACATCATAACAATAGCAAAGAATTTTTTTACTACATCATCATTCCAACGAGCTACAAGTTTGCTGCCAAGATATGCACCTACAACAAAGGTTGCTGCAACGATTAGCCCATATTTTATATTAACATGCCCATCTACATAATAGTTTCTAACCGCTAACAGGCCTACAGGAAGAAGTATAATAAAAAGTGAAGTACCCTGTGCATCTTTTTGGCTAAAACCGAGAAAATACACTAAAAAAGGAACAATGATTATACCCCCACCAATGCCAACCAATCCACTAAGCATTCCCGCTAAAAGGCCGATAATTACTAATAATAGTATGGTCTGCATGGTTGTGTAATATTGTTCTTGTGAAAAAATATTATTAATCCCTCGGATTAAACATTTCCTGATATGCCTTCATAGCATCTTCAACAATTTTTAGTGCAACTGTTTTATCCTGAAATTCTTCTACCACAACACTTTTGTTTTCCAACCTTTTATACTCTTCAAAAAAGTGCCGCAATTCACCAAAAAAGTGCTTGGGTAACTCTTCAATGTTATTGATGTAATTGATTGATGGGTCATGTGCGGCCACGGCTATAATTTTATCATCCGCATCTCCCTGATCAATCATTTGCATTACACCTATCACTTTTGCAGTAACAAGACATAAGGGTTGTATGCTTAAACTGGAGAGTACCAAAATATCAAGCGGGTCTTTGTCATCGCCATAAGTCTGCGGAATAAAACCGTAATTGGTAGGGTAGTAGAAGGAAGAATAAATAACTCTATCAAGCCTTAATAAACCACTTGGCTTATCTATCTCATACTTAGCCCTTGACCCTTGCGGAATTTCAATAACTGCATTCACAACACGTGGTGCCTGATCGCCTGTATCTACGCCGTGCCATGGATGCAAAACGCTTAAATATTTATCCATAAAAATATTGTATTAAAATTGTTTTATCGTGTGAAAATATATCCTGCAAAAGCAGCAGCAACTCCAAATAGTAAGCTGCTGATTGCATAGGTTAGTGCTGCAATATTACGATTTTGCTGTACCAACTGTACACATTCTATACTAAATGCCGAAAAGGTGGTAAAGCCTCCGCAGATACCCGTGGCCAAAAAAAGCCGCCATTCTGCAAAGACCATATTTCTTGTAGCATACCCCGCAATTGCTCCAATAAAGAAGCTGCCTGCTATATTAACGAACATAGTAGCATAAGGAAACGATGTATTTCCATAAGCAATGTAAATCAGATAGCGGATGATGCTACCCACCATACCGCCCAACCCAACAAAAACAATGTTTTTAATCATGATTATAAATTACCTGAAAAAGTGTATTTAAAATCAACCTTCCAATGACCACCTTGCTTTATCACCTTTACCTTTTGCGGCAATTTCTTATAGGAATTGCTGAATACAATAACTGTAACACTATCAGGCACCACATCTGCAACTTCTGATATGTTGATAGATGCAGTTGCAAAAGCTGTTTTTTCCTGTTCACTTATTTTTGCAAAGTCTTTGCTCCATTTGTCTAACCAGAATTTGTTGTCATCGTCCTGCAGCATGAAGCGGTTTGCTGCATTAAATTTTCCCTGCAATGAGAGTTGAATAAATTCCCTGCCTGCATCCAATGCATTTTCGGGTTCTTTAATTTCATTTTCATTATTCTTACAGGAGAATACAAGCAAAAGGGAAAACAGTATCATCAAATTTTTCATGAACAATTTCTTAAGTTTCAAAGGTAGGAAAATCCTGCTCGATACTCTTAGTTTGAAGTAGTTTCAAGTCCGGCACATATTATTCAGTATCCTGCAATTTTTGCAGATCTGTAAAAAATCCGGGATATGATTTATTAACCACGTGAGGATTATCAATGATTGTATTACCCTTTGCCCGTAAGCCTGCAACAGCACATGCCATAGCTATACGGTGATCATTGTGTGGGTTAATTGTTGCACCAATTACAGTGTTACCAATAATAAGCATTTCATCATTTTGCAGTTTTATTACTATGCCCATTTTCCCAAATTCTTCCTGTAAGGTAATGGCACGGTCACTCTCTTTGTGTTGTAGCCTGTTCACTCCTTTAATGATGGAAGTTCCTTTGCAATAAGCGGCTAAAGCTACTAATGGTGGAAACAAATCAGGACAATGTGTTGCATCAAATTCAAAAGCATGTAAATCAGTTTTTGAAATAGTAACCTCATTTTTATCTATCACAGGCTTGCAGCCTGCCAAAATCAATGCATCTATTATGGCTTTATCAGCTTGAGAAGAATTTGCTTTTATACCGTTGAGGGTAACCTTACCTGAAATAGCTGCTGCTACCAATAGAAACGATGCGCTACTCCAATCTCCTTCTACAGTGTAATAAATGTGCCCTGCTGATTGTATTTTGGATGGCAGGAATGAAAAGCTTTCATAATTATTATTTACAGGAATATTCATACCAAAGTATTTCATTACATCGAGCGTAAGATCAATATATGGCTTGCTTGTAAGGTTGTTAACTGTTATTGTTGCTTCAGCATTAGCAGCGGAATATGCCATTAGTAAGCCAGTAATAAACTGTGAACTCAATGACCCATCAACAGTAATATTTGCCGGAACTAAAGGCCCTTGTATAGTAAGCGGAAGTTTACCATTGTTTGATTGTATCTGTATGCCTAATGAAGGAAATATTTCATCAAAGAAACTCATGGGTCGGGTGGGTAAACTCCCTTTGCCATTGAGCTCTAATGAAGCATTGCTCAATGCCGCTATCGGAGCAAACATACGAATGCCAAGACCACTTTCACCAAAGTTGATATTGTTTGAAACGGGATGCACACCCTTACTTATGATTGTTATTGATTCGTCTGAATTATAATGAACCGTAGCCCCCAATTTTTGAATTACATCTAATGCAGCCAAATCATCGTTACTTTTCCCTGCATTGTATAAAGTTGTACTTCCCTGATGAAGCAAAGCAGCCGCACAAGCCCTTTGCATACTGCTTTTGCTGGATGGTGCCACTAGATTGCCAGTGATAGATGATGGTTTGATAGTTATTGACATAATTGTTACAACTCCTGAATCATTGTGTGTAATTGCTCAAGTGGTAAAGATAGGGTAGAGGCTTTACCTATTTTGTTGAGTACAACATAATGTATGTTGCCTGTTTTTATTTTTTTGTCGGATAAAAGCAACTTCCAAACGGCCTCTTTGTCAAATTGAAATTGTGGGGGAAGTCCATATTGCTTCAGGAGTTT
>JANPGE010000258.1:0-9168 GCA_031423805.1 Segetibacter sp.
TAACTTCGAAAACTTTCAGGCAAACCGCCTTAAGTGCCGGTTTAAAGATGGAAACAGCAAAACACAACTTGTTCATACGCTAAATGGTAGTTCATTAGCCCTGCCAAGAATTGTTGCATCCTTATTAGAAAACAATCAAACACCAGATGGAATAATGTTGCCTAAAGTGTTACATAGTTATTTTGGTGGAGATAGGATTGGGTAGGTAGATGTATTTTTAGAGAATCTAAAAATAATTCCCTTTTACTAAAATTTCATGTTGCGCAGCTATTACCAATGTGGTCGACCCGTACAGCAATACCCATTCTCATAAGGGTGAAATTGGAGGAACCCAAGGACTTTTTCCCCGATTACAAAGATATCTGTACAAAAAAAAGCAGTCGCAACTTTTCAATTACGACTGCTTTTAATAATTATATAATGCTTACACTTTTAGGTTAACCCTTTTTTTGCTGTATTAAACAAGCACTAATCAATAATCAACTTTTCAGTACGTGAATCATTCTTTGTCCTAAAAGTAACAAAATACATACCGCTTGCATAACTTCTGGTATCAATAGAGTTTATACCTGACTTAAATGTTGATTTTTTGAGTTCTTTTCCATGTATATCTGTAAGTACATATGTGCCATCACCTACCACTGAAGAAACATTAAAGAACACTCTCGTACGTGCAGGATTTGGATAAAGTAAAATTGGGTTTGACCTGGTCAAAAGAGTGGATGATGTATTGCGGGCAAAGTCACAATTACTAACGTCATAATTGATTGATTTGGAATTACTACAGCCTAAACTATTATACACAGTGTAACTTACATTTCCTACACCGGGTGAGCTTGTTGTAACTACGCCGTTGGCATTCACCGTAACCGAACCAGACGAACTCCATACACCTCCTGCCGGACTTCCTCTCAACACAAAGGTTCTATTGATGCATAGGGTATTGGTTGCAGTTACTAAAAATACAGGCCTGACAACATAGGTTATTACAGGTAATGATGGCAAAGAATAAACGGCAATATCCTTGTCTGTGCTTGAAGTGCAAGTGCCAAAAACGGGGTTTGAGTAGCTTAACAAATACCTGACCTTTGCAGCACCAGCAATTTTACCTGTTACTATTCCACTATTATCTACCGTTGTTCTTGTATTCAGACTTAGCCATTGGTTGGTGAAATTATCTGGAGTTGCCGTGTTGTTTTGCAATGAAATACTTCTACCTATACAAACTACCGAAGGTCCTGTTGTTGGCTCCAGAACAATATTCTGCACGATTACTTCCCTTGAAGCGACTAATGGACAACCGGATTGAATTGCACTGTAAGAAATAATGGCATTGCCAGCTGAAATCCCCCTAATCATCGTATTATATGATCTGTTTGTCCCGGTACTGACAGTTGCAATGGTTTGATCGCTACTGCTCCATGTACCTAAAGTTCCAGTAATTGAGAGTTTGGACGAGTCTCCTGTTTTGCATATAGCAGCGCTTCCGCTGATGGATGGCAATGGGGTTAATCTCGGTACAGTATAGGTAGCTGCTGTGTAATAATCGCATGGATTTTTTGTCCAGGTGTACACAATAGTTGCTTGCCCGTAACCAACCGCTGTTACGTTGCCGTTGTTATCCACCTTTGCAACTGTAGTATCCATGCTTTCGAAAGTGCCTCCAACAGAATCGTTGAAAATGCGTGTTGTTCCGCCAATAACACAACCAATAAAATCACCTTTTAATGCAGGTAAAACATAGTACTTAGGACAACATTTTACAAAGAAACATTGAGTGCATGTTTTACACAAAACACCATTTACGTACAATTGATATTTTATACAATAAATACCTTCCTTAGTAAATGTATAGAGTAGTGGATTGGTGGGCGAAACGTTGGTTAATGTAGCAATAGCTACATTGTTTAAAGTCAACGTAGCGGTTACAGAAGCCACGCAACCTGCAGGCAATTGATTGCCAATAGGTCCGGCATTTATAAAGAATTTATAAGCCGTTTTGCATTGCAACTGTGCAGCAAGCGATGTTTCGCAAGGCGAACTATATGAAGAAATAACTGGAATGCCTTTTATCGACCCTGTTGTGAAAGTGATAGTAGGATTGCTTAAGAAATCAAATGCATTGCAGTTGCAAGGATTTGGACATTCCACTGTAAAGCAAATGATACAACTATCACACACTTTTCCATTTACGGTTAAATATTGCTTTACACAATAAGTACCCCCTTGGGTAAATGTATATGAAATAGGATTGCCCATAGTTGTATTTGGATTGATAACTAATGGAACATTGTTTCCAACCATTACAATAACTGCACTGTCTTTAGCTAGACAAGGTAATAAATAAGGATTGATAAATTTGGTGTAGAAGCTATAGCTAGTATTACACATTAAGGGCTTTGCCAAACTGGTATTGCATTGCACCGGAGGATATTTGATATTTGCGGTAGGCAGATTTGCAGTTATTACAGGATTGCCTTCAAAATGAAATCCTTGCATACAGTCACATGGTACATTACAACGCACATTGAAACAGATAGTGCAACTGTCGCAGGTTATTCCATTGACAATTAACCTAAACTTGATGCAATAGTATCCTGCACCTGTAAATACATAATTCATTGGTGTAGCTTGAGAAACATTACTCTGAGTATAAACCACATTTCCTGCAAGTATTACTTGACCAACTACCATTGTCTGGCATTTATTACTTGGCCATGGCGTTTGATAATTAATATAAAACTGGTAGTTTTTCTGGCAATCTAAGGTATCCTGGTAAGTGGTTCCGCAATTCATTGGTACCACGGTTCCACCTCCTACTATTCCATTATCTATAGGTGGCAGTACTACCGCAGGCTGACCTGTAAAGTGAAATGCGGTATCGCAATTGCATGGCGGTTCTACAGGTGGGCAGTCGTAGTAAACAGGTTTAGTGCAACTGTCGCATTTTACCCCACTACACCAACCTATTAGTTTAATAAATACATTCCCACTAGTACCGGGCGTAGGGGTGTATGTATAAGGCATAGAAGGAATGTTCAAAATGACATTACCCAAATTATCTAATAGTTGTCCGGTTACTACTCCTGCACAACCACTTGGCGAACAATTATAAGCAGCATTAACAGTAATGGGTTTACAGCCAATGACAATCTCTCCTTGCAATCCACAAGTAAAGTTTTGATATGTTACCCCACTGTCAATACTATATTGCTTAAATGCCCATGTGCTTCCACTACAATTGCAGCAATTTTTGATAAACACATCATACACACCACTACTGTCGTTGCAACCGTTAGGGAAATTTACTGTAGTCCACAAATGGTGCAAACCCAGACTTAAAAAGTTGCCAGGTATTGTGATAGCGCCGCTACCAGAATAAATCAATGTTCCGGCAGGTTTTATTCCATCAAACCATTGAACAAAATAATTACCCGGATTGGGCAATTGCGCCAACGGAATACTAATGCTGCTATCTCTACAAATGGTATCGCAACCAATTGGAAACAGTTCTAAACTAGGTGCACGTTTGATACTAATAGAATTGCTAAAGGCACTACAACCGGTAAGTAAATTAGTGGCTGTTACAAAATAGGAACCGGCAAGGGTGGTGGAAATTGAAGTGCCTACAGCACCTGTATTCCAACTGTAATTGTTGGTAATGACCGGTGTATTGACAGAAATGGTATTGACAGCATTGGCACACAATGTACCAACAGCACTAATTGATACTGACGGGAATTGATAAGTGTAAATACATAAGCTATCATAAGCCACACAGCCATTTGAATCTACCACTTGCAGGTAAATAACAAAATTAGTGTTGTTGACCAATGTTCCGGTTGCAGTAGTTGAGTTTGAAGTTGATCCATTAGGTGAGAACGAAATGCCTGCATTGCTACTGCTCCAATTATAAGTATAACCCACATAGTTAGCAGCATTTAAATTAAAGCTCCATGGATTTCCTGAAGGATCAAAACAAACCGTTGAACTGGTTTCAATTTTGGCAATAGGGTCGGGGAATAATTTTACTATCGCTGTATCTGAGAGCATAGTGCAATTACAGCCTGGTGTAGAACCCGATACATAAACGCTATACAAGCCAAAACTTGTAGCTGTATAGGTAGCACTTGTTGCGCCTAAAATATTGGTACCATTCAACTTCCATTGATAATTGTAACTGCTGCACATGGTATTTCCATTCGGGTTGATGCTGGCAGTCAATACTACTGAACCACCCTTGCAAATGGATGAAGGGTTTGGTATAACAGTTACAATTGGTTTAGGATGAACAGTTACTATTTGTGTAGAAGTAGCTGTGCAACCATCAGGTGTAGTTACCGTAAGTGAAGCAGTGAAATTAATTGGTGCATTTGTATTATTGGTATACTGATGTTGAGGATTAGCAGATGGAATTGAATAAGAATAAGCACCATCGCCAAACTGCCAATAATAACTTGCATATCCTGATACTGCATTGAAATAAGCGATATCTCTGCTACAGGTTGGATTTGGATTTACGGTAAATACAGCATTGGGTAGCAATACATTTACATACGTAACAGCTGTAGATGTACACGAACCTTTAGTAACACTTAGTGTAATGATAAACGTTCCACTGCTGGTAGGTGTAACACTTTCGCTGGCACTTGTACCCAACGTTCCGGTATATGTACCGCCACTAATAGACCAACTGTAGGTTGCACCTGTGCTATTAGGAAAGTAACTGGAGGCGTCACTCATTGACAATATGCCTGTGGTACAACTGTAGCCTGCATTTACACCAGCCACTACTGGAACATCCACTGTCCTGCAATTACTGATACAACAGGTGTCATTGGTCCCGGACCCAGCATTGAATACCAGTGTTTTTGTTGAAATACAAACATTGTATTGTCCCGCAGCACCATATTGGTGTGTAGCTGAAAGTGGTGGCAATAACGAAGAAGTACCATCTCCATAACAATAGTAAATGGGGAAACCACCTGACGGTGAACCTGTACCCGTAATGAAGCCAGTAAATGATGTCGGGCTGCAACCTGAATAACTAAAATCAATTCCATAGGTAATAGAACTACATGCGGGAGAAGTACAGCAGAAATAAATATCATCAGGAATACAAATGGTATTGGAAGTTACATTACAGCCATTGGTGCAAGTAGCCACACATCTATAACAACCTAATGCTGTTGCATTGTAGTTAGAACTGTTAGCGCCAGGTATTGCCGTGAAAATAGTACCACCAACAGGTTTGAAAAACCATTGTAAAGTAGCAGCACAAGATATGCTTAGCGATAGCTGACTTAATGGTATGCTGAAGCTAGTCAAATTGCAATTGCTGACAATGCAAGGAGGTGCAATAGCAAAGACATACCCATCGGGATCAATAGTGATTGATTTTGTAACGGGGCAACTACCACCTGCACCCGGATTTACTGTAACCGAATAAATACCCGGAGTTAATACATTGATGGATTGGGTGGTTGCACCAGTACTCCATAAGTAAGTTTGACCACTAGGATTTGCAGTCAATGTATATCCTAATCCATTGCTGAAACAACTACCGGTTTTGGTAATACTCACCGCAAGAGGCAAAGTGACTACAATGTTTCTCGTTACGGTTCCTCCGCAATGACTTACACGTAGCACCCCCGTATTGGTTCCATTGCCATGCCATAATATGGTTACATTTGGTGTACCCTGACCCGATTGAATAGTTCCTAAATTAGTATTGGTAATGCTCCAGGTATATGCAACGCCGGGAACAGGGCTAGCTACTGAATAGTTAACTATTTCATCAATACAAACAGTATCTCTTGGTGATAATAAAACAGGTGCGGGTGGATTGGCAACAGAGGTACTAATACTTGTTGAAGTACAATTGTATTTACAAAACTGTGTTGCAGTTACCGCATATGGTCCGCTTCCAACAAAAGACAAAACGATGGTATCTTGAATAGGGCCTAAAATATTCAACACCTGCGTTCCGGAAGGATAAATCCAGGAAACATTAACATCGGTAACTGAACTGGTAACCCATATTTTTACTACTGTTCCGGGACAAGCAAAATTGGTGCTTTTAGCAATGGTTAGTCCTGGTTTTGGAGCTATTACTATAATTGCCTGTTGAGGACTATTACAAAATGCTGTACCAATTTGTGTAGCAGTTACAGTGCGTGTTCCAGCTTGTAAGGTTGTCCATGTTTGTGCTATGCCAGGACCACTTGCTGTTAGTGCCGGTGAAGTATTTATATTCCAATTAAAACCTCCTGGAGGAAAGGTGGTAAACGAAGAATTACATCCAACACAACTGGTACTTGGACCAACAATTGCGAATGCAGGGCGAACAACAATTGTTTTAGTAGAAGTGCCAGAACATTTCTTTAAGCTATCGATATAATTACAGGTAATAACATAGGTACCTGCTGTAGTAAAACTCAATCCAAATGATGGGGTGTTCAAATAGGTGCCATTGAAGATTGTTACACCAGTATTTGGAGATATACTCCAATTATAAAAAACACCAGGTAGAGATGGTAAAGTATATGTGGAAGCAGCATTTTCACACACAATATTATTACCTTGAATAGGCATACCGGTGTATAAAATTTTCTCAATGAATGTAGCGGTATTTCCGCAGGTTCCTGCACAACCAGGAGGAATGGTGAGCGTAACTGTAGGATTGGTGACCGAAGAAGAAAGGCTGGTCCAGGCCACTTTAATACAACTACCCGACCCTATTACTGTACCTCCCAATGCCGTCCAATTATAGGATGAACATCCGGTAATGGATGCGCAATAGGTTATGGTATCACCTGCACAATGCATCTTTTTGCAATTGGGTGCTATGATTTGCAATCCTGAATTGTTGGTGACAGTTATGGTATCGTAGAATGTATTAGAACATCCACAATTACTTGAGTCCTTTGCATTGCTTACCGTAAGAGAAACAACATAAACACCCGTATTTGTATAAGCATGAGAAACCGTCATTCCTCCATTTTGCGTATTGCCATCACCAAAATTCCAATACCAATTGGTGTAAACGCCCAATGACGTATTGGTAAAAGCTATTGCCTGATTTTTACAAACAGTGTCGCCTGTATTTTTTACAAATAATGCCTTGGGTGATTTTGTTAAACAAAATTGTTGGTTCAAAACTTTAAAACAACTGCTATCACTATTGTAGATAGTTACTTTGATTGTTCCCAAAGTGCCACTTCCCCAGGTAACATCTATATATGGTGTAGAAGAAGAAAATGAAGTAAGTACATTTCCATTGATGGTGCCACCGGTTACTATCCAGGAATAGGTGAAGCCCGGACTAATACCAGGAACAACCTGAATTTTGTTGGTACTATACTGACACATAGTAACAGCATCGGAACCGGGTTGTCCAATGGTTGATCGCTTACAATCAGGGGTTTCGCAATTGTACCTGGCAAACTGCAATTCAAATGCAGGACAGCAGGATTGCGCTTTTATTTGCGTGTTATTTACAAAAGAAAAGAGAAGGAAAATAACAGCAATTTGTAAAAAAGAACTTTTCATAACAGATAGTGTTTGGGGTGAGAATAATAAGACCAAAGAAAATGACTATGCTAATTTAACAAATATTCCTCAAAATTTAACAATTATTATTTTGAAAAATTTTAAGACAGTGTTTTAATCCATGGGGAGTTGTTTTTATTGAAAAACAAGTAACTATTTTAAAGCACTTAGTTTACCATTAAAAGTCATAACACATTTTGGGAGTCATATCTATTGTCAGATATACTTTTTTTCACATTCCCAAAAAATACCCAAAATTTGGCTTGTATTTATATGCAACACAACTTTGCCCCTTTCCATTTATCTTGCACACCTTAAAATTTGTTTTATAGCTATGGAGTACAGAAAAATAATTTCAGTTACCGGCCTGGGTGGTCTGTATGAACTGGTGGGTAGCAAAAAAGATGGAGCTATTGTTCGTTCATTAGAAGATAAGGTTACAAAATTTGTAGCTCAGCGTATTCATAACTTTTCGCACCTGGAAAGTATAGAGGTTTATACTGTTAGGGATAATGTAAACCTGACTGACGTATTTATGGCTATGCAAAGCAGCAGCGAAGCCCTGCCAAGCGACAAAGACGGATCGGCCGTGAAAGCCTATTTTCAAAAAGTATATCCTGAAATGGACTTTGAAAGGGTATATGCAAGCGACATGAAAAAAATGGTAAAATGGTTTGGCATTTTAAAGGCAAACGATATTGAAATAATATTATCAGAGACCGAAGAAGAGGCAGACAATAATGAATCTGAAGAATCGGTGGTAGCGGAAGAAGCAACTGCAAAAGCCGAAACTACGGTAGAAAAAAAGCCAAAAGCGAAAGCCGCCAAACCAAAAGCTGATAGCGAAGAGCCTAAAGCAGAAAAAAAACCTGCCGCTAAAAAAGCAGCAACAAAAAAAGATTAATCCTTTGTTGGTTAAATAAATGCATGAATATTTCATGCTAAATAGTTGCCGCAGGTTTGCAGATTTGTATAGCATACAGGTTGTAAACCTGCGGTATATAATTATAGTAAAAAGGCGCAAAAGGAAAATACAATTGGTGTAGGGATGTTTACAATCTGAAACAATTCTCCTCTTTTTCTTTCAGAAAATATCACGTGTTCACTGTAGTAAAAACTCATAATTCATAACTCAACACTTATAACTCCCATGCATACCGCTGATATAAAAAAACTGGAAAGGCACTATATGCCTGCTGATTTTACAATAACAGATTGGAGTATTCTTGAACCTTACTTTAAAGAACTTGTAGAAAGACCAATTGATTCAAGGGAAAGCCTTGAAAAGTGGATGAAAGACATGAGCGAATTAGAAGCTGTGGTAAGCGAAGATGCATGTTGGCGTCAGATAAAAATGACCTGCGATACCACCGACAAAGCGTTGGAGGAATCGTTTAATTTTTTCTACATGGAGATACAGCCTAAAATGCAACCCTATGCAGATACGCTTAACCATAAACTGATTGAAAGTCCATACACAAAAGAACTGGATCAACAACAATATTTTACCTATCTGCGGAATGTAAAAAAAAGCATTGATCTTTTTAGAGAAGAAAACATTCCATTGCAGTCTGAACTGTCTGTTATGCAACAGCAATTTGGTCAGATTTCGGGGGC
>JANPGE010000259.1:0-13732 GCA_031423805.1 Segetibacter sp.
CCACGATAACTATGTGCTTCATAAGGCAACGAAAGAAACCGAACCGTACCCCCATGACCTTTTATGGCATTAAACAATCTTTCGCTGTTGATAGGAAATGTTCCGGGATTATCATCACTATCACCATGAATGAGTAACAATGGGGTTTTAATTATATCGGCATAGCTAAACGGGCTCATTTTATTGTATAAATCCGGAGCTTGCCAATAGGTTCGATCTTCTGCCTGAAAACCAAATGGTGTGAGTGTTCTCATGTATGCACCACTGCGGGCTATTCCGGCTTTAAATAATTTTGTATGGCTCAGTAAATGGGCTGTCATAAATGCCCCATAACTGTGTCCGCCGACTGCTACCCTATTTCTATCGCCTAAACCGGATTCTGACAAATAGTTAATGGCAGCCTCGGCGTTCATTTTTAACTGGTCAATAAAATTATCATTGGGTTTTGCGTCCGGATTGGTGCTTACAATTGGCATTTCTGCATTGTCCAAAATAGCAAAACCTTGTGTTACATAAAACAAAGGGCTACCCCAACTGATTGTGGTAAATTTGTTTTGGCTACCTCTTATCTGAGCAGCGTCATTCGCACTGTTAAACTCTCTTGGATAAGCCCACATAAAAACCGGCAGCGGGCCATCCTTTTCTTTATCGTATCCTTTTGGTAAATATAAATCTCCGGTTAAATCAACCCCATCAGCACGTTTGTATTTAACTTTTTGTTTTGTAATGCCTTCCAGTGCAGGGTAAGGGTTTGTAAATGCAGTGATGGATTTATCAGCATTTCTTGCCTTTACATCTTTAATATAAAAATTAGGGACATCTTTCTGCGATTCTTTTCGGGTAATCAATAGATAACCATCTGTATCCAATACATCTGTTACATATTCAAAGTATCCTTCAGAACAACGCCATAAGGTGTCCACCGTCTTTGTTGTAAAATTGAAATTAGTCAAGAAAGGCAGGTCTCCTTTTGGGGATGAGCCGGTAGTATTGTTTAAAAGAATTGAACTTCCATTTACCAAAATGGCTTGTTTGTTATACTTATTTTTTTTCATGACCGGCGAGCCGGGGTTTCTGTAAGCATCCGTAATATTTCTTTCAAAAAGCGTTTCCAAACTATTTGCAGATGGATTGAAACGGCTGACGATTGCAGTTTGCTTGCCGGTTAGTGCTTCTGTAACCCATGCAAAAGTTTCATTTCCCCAGGTAATACCACGAAAACGCATTTTTGTTTTAAATAACTCTCTTGGCTCATTGGTAAACGGTGCATCCTGTACAAAGACAACATCGTGATAATCGACTTTTTTCTTAATCAGGCCACTATCTAAAGGCATACTCCAAACAATAGTTGAGGGTTGGTCATTTCTCCACTCAAACCCTCTTGGCACATTTTGTATATTGTCATTGCCGGATGGGGTTGTTTCGGTAGAAGGCAGCTCGGCTAAAACTTTAATTACCTTTCCAGTAAGGTCTGTTACACTTATTAAAGAAGGAAATCCATTGGCAGTCACTAAATATGAAAATGGTTTTCGGATTGTTTCCCTCAGCAAATATTTTTTATCGGGAGATGCGCTGCATGAAGTGTAAATAGCTGGTTTTCCAATATTGGTTTCTATTCCTGCTTTATTCATTACCAACTGACAGGTGGCCATGAACTCAAATAGCTGCTCATCATAAGGGGATTTTATTAAGTCCTGATAGGTTCTTCCCGGGGCTGCTTTACCTATGTTTTGCTGTACGGTAGGACCTTTGGGTGTTACAGGCCTTTTGGGAGCTGCAGATACCATAGCAATTGCCGTTTTGTATATCAACGAATTTTCATCGAACCAAAAAAGATCTGCACCCAGCACAATGTTTAGCGCTTGCTTGTTGACCTTCTTTACCAATTTGGTAGCTACAGTGATGACATATACATCCACCCTGTTTGCAGTTGTATTAGTAAAAGCTATTTTAGTTTCGTTTGGGCTCCACCTGATATTGCTTGCCAATAGATTTGCAGGCAAACCGCTGATTTTATATTCCATGTTTTCCTTTATATTTTTCAAAACAAAGTTGTTGATATAAATCTGGCGTGAAGGAGAAAAGTTGTTGGGATTTAAACGAAGCCCGGCTATCCTGATTTCCGGCTGCCCTAATTCTTCAACTGTTGGGTATGAGTTTCTTTCACTTAGCAGCATCCATTCGCCTTTGCTATCGATACTGACACCCGGCGTTGGTTTTGCTAACAGTAAGTCGGCTATTTCTTTTGGTGGCAGTTGATAAGTAATTGCATCCTGCCCAAAAGTGTTTATGGTTAAACCAATGATAACAGTTAACAGCGATAGCTTTTTAGTGATTCTCATACAAGCATTTTTTTTGAATAGTGATATTGTGAAAATAATCCAATAAATAAGATTTGGAGCGTTTTTAAAGAAAGTGTTTAATTATTAAAAAAGGGAAATGTTTGCGTTTTACTGAAACATTTCCCCTTTTTTAAAATACAAATAAGTATTATGAAAAATAATACTCAAGATTTATCGCTGATCCACCACCATTCCTATGGTCCTGTAATTCAAAGAAGGTAAAACGGTTCCCGACGAATCTAATTGAATGCCTATGTACCTGCCTTGTCCTGCATTAGAACCTCCGTCTAAGAGCTGTAATTCTATAAACCCATAAGAGGAGTTTGCAGGAATGGTTACTGAACCGGTCATTGGTACATAATTAGTACCGGCAACTGCATTGGTAATTGCTAAAGTACTTGCCGGCGCAGATGGCATTTGTGCAGTGTAAGTAGTAGCTGTACCACATGTGGTGGCTGATGTAGTAATGGCTGAAGCGGTAGATGGAAAATCAAAAGTTGTTATTGGAGTTTCGCTCAATATTCTATAGCCTACTGTTCGGTCTGAACCGTTTTGCCCACCTACCAGGTTTACTCTTATAGAAACTGTCCTAGCCTGCCCAATCCTGCGGAGTGTAGAATCTGCCTGAGGAATTTGGCACGAAGAACTGCTATTGGTAGCCACAATCGGAATACCGGGTCGAGGATAACGGGCAATAATCGGGTAGGTTACACTTGCGTTGGCAGCATTGAGAACCGCAGCATCTATTTCAGCTACTGGTGTGCCGGTAAATTGTTTTTCAGTTTGCTTGATACAACCACTTAGGAAAAGAACAAGTGCTAAGAAAATTATTATTTTATTCGATTTTGTGTTCATGTTTTATATTTTATTAATATCCGAAATTTTGAATCATATTTACATTGCCGTCCACCTCTGATTGAGGTATTCTTGGCAAAAGCCTAAAATCTGTTGGCGGTAAACTTACAACCGGCGAAGTTTTAGTGATTGTTAAACCATACCTTTTCAAATCGTAGAAACGATAGCCTTCAAACGCAAATTCTAACATACGCTGTTTTAGTATTTCGTCTAATAGTGCCTGACCAGTAAGCGGAACGGGTGGAATAACATATCCAACTATTCTATTTGTCAAAATAAAATTCAAATCGTCTACAGCACCTGCTTCATTTCCGGAATGATACCTTGCTTCTGCTCTGTTCAAATATAACTCAGGCACCCTTAAAACAACTGTATTGTCCCAGTTGGGGCCACCTGCTTTTCCCATCCATTTTGTACATTCTACGTACCTGCCGGAAGCATTGGCTCCCCATTCAAACAGGGTGTTCCTAACATCGGAAGAATAAGTTAAGGTGGGTGGGGGATTATTAGATGTCACAAGGACACCGGGAAATCCTGAGATTCCAAGTTGTCCCAACAAAAAGGCATTGGGCACCAAATCGCCTTGTCCCTGACGCACACCAGCATATCCCCCCAGTGAGGCAAGTGTAGTATGTGTAGAGGCAAGCGAAGTATTGACCCCTATGTTTTCGGCAAGCGATGCAAACCATACCTGAAAAATAGCCTCAGGGTGATCCTTTGCCCTCCAGCCAGTCGTGTAATTGGTCACATTGGTCATGGTTCCAATACCCGTTGCTGCTATGGCTTCTGTTGCAAATGAATCAGCCCTTGCCCAATTGCCCTGATACAATGCAACCCGGGAACCCAATGCTAAAGCAGCCCTTTTACTTGCATAATTAAGTCCTCTATGTGTTGCAGACAGTAAGCTAGCACTGGCGTATAAATCAGACATTATGTGATCATAACATTCTGCAATGGTGGATCTTTTTGGGTAATATAGTTTTGCCGAATCAGGATTATTAAAACCCCTGGTACTCAATACTATGCCTCCCCTGTCTTGCGCAGCTACAATATAAGTTGGTATGTAAGCATAATTTTTAACCAGATCAAAATGGTACAAAGCCCTAAGAAACTTAAGTTCACCTTCAAAATTTGCTTTTTCGGCAGGTGTAGCATCGGCAATATTGGGCAGAGCCTCCAAAACAAGATTAATTTCGTTTAATGCACTATAAGAAGTTCCTACAGTAGATGTTATTGGCACTGGTAGTCCCCAATTGTTCATGTTAGCACCAGATGTGTTTCTGTTTTCTGCCAACAGTCTGCTGGATCTGCCATTGGCAAAAGCGACATCTGCCATTGCTTCGGCTACCGAAAATAAATCCCTCCCATATAAGCGTTCTGTTTTAAGGACAGAATAAATAGAATTTAAAGATGAGTTGACTCCCGTTTTATTAACCAAAACCAACGAAGAACTCAGCGAGTTTCTGGACTGAATATCAAGCTCTTTTTTGCAGGAAAATAAAAAACCAAGGCAAAAAAGTGTGATAAATAATTTTATATGAAAATTTTTCATTTTTTTCTTTTATTTTTTGTAAAAATTAAAACCTTACCTGTAAACCAATGGTTTTGTTTTTGGATTGGGGAATAATACCAAAGTTATCACCGGTAAATTCCGGATCGTAACCATTCCATTTTGTACTTGTCCATAGGTTTAGGCCTTGTACATAAAACCTTAATCCATCTAATTTTAACCGCTTCAATACTTTTGGACGTACATCATAGCTGATAGTTACCTGCTTTAGTCTTATGTAATCGGCTTTAAAAAGATATCTGGAACCTGTACCCCAGTTTACACTGTTGAAGTCTGCTAATCCATTAAAGGGGCGCGGAGCCGAAGCCAGATCTCCAGGCTTTTGCCATCTTTGGTCAAAACCAGATTGCAGTTGGTTCACTGTTGCTCCACCCATACGCATCATTTGCTGATATTGGCCATCCTGCCTTGTCCTTCCATATTCGTATTGTAAAAATGCTTCTACCGTAATTCCTTTGTATGAGAAACTATTATTCCATCCGCCAAAGGATTTAGGGTAAATAGTACCTATCATTTTTCTGTCAGCGGCAGTTGGGTTGTAAGTAATGTTTCCGTTTATATCATACCACATGCCCATACCGGTAGCCGGATTTACACCTGCCCATTCTGAGGTGAAAAATGAACCAAGCGGATATCCGACCCTTATAGAAGGATCGTTTGGCAAGGCTTCTAAATCATCATATAATTTTTTGACTTTATTCTCCTGAAAAGAAACATTGAAACTTGTATTCCATACAAAAGCACCTTTTATAGGAGTAACTGTTACCAAAATTTCTAAACCCTTGTTTTCTACCACTCCCAGGTTTTGGGTAATGGAGGTGTAACCTGTTGTGCTGTACAACGGCCTGCTTAGCAACAATTCCTTGTTTTGACGGCTATAAGCATCCACGGTGAATGATAACCGATTGGAGAACATAGCAAGATCAAAACCCAAATTAGATTCAACCCGGGTTTCCCATGTTAGATTGGGATTAGGAAGCTGCGATGGGTTTAATGCTGCCTGATTGCCATAAACCCTTGTGGGACTGTACAATGCTGCAAATAAAGTATTGCCAATTTGATCATTTCCTGTCTGCCCATAAGAATACCTAAACCTTAAATCGTTCACAAAACGTACTTTTTTTAGGAAAGATTCCTCTTTTACGTTCCAGGCAAATTGAATGGAGTTGAAAACCCCATACTTATTGTTTTCGCCAAACCTGCTGGATCCATCTCTGCGAATGGTATAGTTGAAAATGTATTTATTATTGTACTTATAACCTAATTTGGCAAATTGAGAAAAATTGGCACTTGCTGTCCACTGCCCTGAAACACCCACCGGTACTGCTGCTGCACTTAGATATTGCAATTCTGAAGAAGCAAATGTTTGCCCGTCTGCCTGAAAAAATTCATTCACATCTTTTCTGTACTCTAACCCCAACAGTACATCTATGTCGTGAAGGCCATTAAACTTCTTTTTATAATTCAATGTGTTGGAATTGATAAAGTTGTTATTCCAATCGCTGAGAGAGGTAAGACGGCCGTTTACAGCAAATCCGTCATTTACCCGGGGGTCAGTGTAACGCTGGTCTTGTGTCAACCGATAGTCAATACCTACTAATGACCTTGCAGTTAAATTCTGGTTTATTTTGTAGGTCAGCGTAGCGCTACCAATTACCTGTTTTGTCCGGGCATTATATTTTACATAATCACCTACCGCTTTTACATTGTTGTTAAATGTTCCTACCATTTGCGTGGTACTTGATGGTAAACCATAGTAAGTCCCATCGGCGTTGTAAATAGGATTGATAGGCAAAATCAAACCCGCAGCATACGCCGGATTTCCAAAACCCGTATTGCCCAGGCTATAGGGTGCATTTTGATTAATTGAGCTTAAACTTATAGATTGATCCAAAGTCAATTTGTCATTAATTGTATAACTCAACTTGGATAATAGTGCCCCCCTTTTAAAATCTGTAGGCTGAATAAATGCAGATTGAGTGGAGTAAGACCCCGAAATATAATAGGAAATATTAGTACCTCCACCTGACATTGCTAAATCGTAGTTTACAATATTCCCTTTGCCAAAAGTTTCCTTTTGCCAATCGTAAGAATCCAGGCTATCTACTTTTTCCAATACAGATGTAGACGGCAACCCTAAATTGCTAAATACTGTGGCATTGACCTGCGAAGCTGATTGTCTTGGGTTTGCATTTGCCAGAGCTTCAGAACGGACTTTAAACCAATTTTGTGTATTAAGAACCGCTATTTCTCTCAGGGTTTGGCTTTCACCTGTATAAAAATTAAAAGTAAATTTGGGCTTACCGCTTTTGCCTTTTTTTGTAGTTACAAGTACAACCCCATTGGCAGCTTTAGCGCCGTAAATGGAAGCTGCTGCAGCATCCTTCAATATTTCTACAGACTCAATATCGTTTGGATTGAGAAAGTTCAATGGGTTATTTTGGGTACTTATTGATCCCGTACTATTTTGGTTATTAATTGATATCGTACCAGTATTTAACTGAATTCCGTCAACCACATACAAAGGAGTGGTACCTGCAGTTACAGAACCAATACCACGTATTACCACACTTAACGATCCACCCGGAACACCATTTGCGGCAGAAATGGCCACACCAGCTACCCTACCCTGTATGGCCTGTGCAAAATTTGGAATAGGTAAATTGTCAATTTGATCCCCTTTAACACGGGAAATGGCCGCAGATACATCTTTTCGCCTGGTAGTTTGGTAACCTGTTACTACCACTTCATCCAAATCACTAGACTTTGAGGTTAAGACAACATTTACAACAGACTGATTACCAATTTCTTTTATTAAATCAGAAAATCCTACACTTGTAAATTTAAGTGCTTTGGCGGAGGAGGACACAACTATTTTATATGTCCCGTCCTTCTTTGTTAAGGTAGCTTTAGTAGTTCCTTGCTCTATTACCGTGACATTAGCCATAGGGCTTTTCTTTTCATCAGTGACCTTTCCGGTAATCGTTTTACTCTGTGCCAATACAATTGATATACTGCAAGCAAGGCACAGAATTAATAAGACAAGTTTTCTCATAATTATTTTGTGATTGTTTAGGTTAGGAAAATACAATTTTACACATAATTCCAAAAGCATTGTTAAATAATTTCTAACAATAACTACACAATAACCTGTATTTAGGAAAAAAATTAAGTGGATGAGGGGCTATTCGTCTACTCCACTTGGTGTTGTATGCTGTACTTATTTCGTTAAATGTCTTACTATCACTGAAACAAGTAAACTCGAAATTATTCCAATACCAAGCATTAGTCCCAGTCTCCACAAGTGACCGAGCATATCAATTCCTGAATTTGGATTGACAAATTTTATTAAATAGAGATACAAAAACAACGTCATGATAATAAAAGTCAACAGTCCCGTGATAAACAATTTGCTAAGGGATATTTCTGATTTGTCAGATAAAGCAATTGTCAAGATGGATGCTATAAGTAAAAACGGATAAGGTGAAATTTGTAAGGGTCCATTTCTTATAAATCGTGTCGTAACAATTAAAGAAACTCCACCAATAATTCCCCCAAAAAAACCTGTCCAAGTTGTGTTTGTAAAATAATTTTTGATTGTCATAACTGTAATTTATTGATTTAAAAATGTCTATAAATTTATAAAATGTTTTGTTAGAATTTGAATTCGGTAGTATAGTACAAACGGGAGTCTGTGAAAAAAATAAGGCTTTTTGGTATTGTTTCGGATACCTTTTGGAAAATGATAACCGTTCACCATTTCTCCGCTTAAAAAAAACTAAAGCCTTGTCTCTTTTGTAATTTTACCTTTCATAGCGAGTTCAACTGAAAAATCCGGATTCAAATACTCCAAAAATTTCTCCAATCCCTTACGTTTTTCTGTTGTCAGGTCGTAGCTGATATTTTCGGTGAAGTAAGTTTTTAAATCGTAGAAGGGTGAAGTGTTTTCAGTAACTACAGCATCAATATTTTGTAAACCGATTTTATTCGCCTCATTGAATTGTGTGATGAATGTTTCAGGCAGCTTTTTGTTGGCTACCCATGCTGCAAATACAAAAGGAAGTTTGGTAAAATCAATCCATGCAGCAGCAAGGTCGTAGTGAAAACGGGAAATTTTTCGCTGTTCAAAGGCCCTGTCACCAATTACAACCGCAGCGGTAGTGCCTTTTATTTCTACCCGAAAGTTCTCTGTGGCAGCAACAAATTCCACATTCAGTTTCCAATATTTTTCTAATAAAATTTTTGCAAGCGCAACAGAGGTACGGCTTTGATAATCGAGTATAACGGTTTTAATTTCCGTTAGTGGCACTTCGCTAAAAAGACAGACAGATGCCACTTCTTTTACGGCACCAATACAATAGTCACCTATGATGAAATGTTCGATCATTTTTGGTATGATGGCAACGGGCACCAAACCCACATCAATTTCATCATTGAGCAGCATAGCAGCTATTTTAGACGGATAATCCTGCACCAAACTCATATTTTCAATCTCAAATCCGTGCTTTATTCCATACAATAAGGGTTTTGTATTTAAATAGCTCACCGCACCAACCCTGATATTCTTATTCAATTCAACTAATTTTGTAGTGCAAAGAAAAATCATTATTGTCTAATTAGCACAATAGACGAACTGCACCTTAGCTATATATTTATGGAATTGACTAACCTTACCGCAATATCTCCCATTGATGGCAGATACAGACACCAAATAGAGTTTCTGGAAGAATATTTCAGCGAGTACGCCCTTATCAAATACCGGGTAACGGTAGAAATTGAATACCTGCTATTCCTTTCGCATAAAAACTTTTTTACCTTAGGCCACAATACAAAGCAACATTTACAAAAACTCATAGAGCATTTTACTCCTGAACATGCAAGGCAAATAAAACAAATTGAAGCAACCACCAACCACGATGTAAAAGCGGTAGAATATTTTCTGAAACAGGAAATGGAAAAATGCGAAGGAACAGTGGCAAAAGAATGGATACATTTTGGCCTTACCTCACAAGACATCAATAATACGGCTGTACCGTTGCTTTGGAAAATGTGCATGGAATATGAATACCTGCCTGCCATACTCAACCTTCAAACCAATTTACAACAATTGGCCACTTCGTGGAAAAATGTAAGTATGTTGGCTAAAACCCATGGGCAGCCTGCTTCGCCTACCATACTTGGCAAAGAGTTTATGGTGTTTGTAGAACGTTTGCAGAACCAGGTCGATTTGTTTTCTTACATACCCTATGCAGCCAAATTTGGCGGTGCTACAGGCAATTTCAATGCACATGTAGTTGCATTTCCTGAAACAGATTGGATAGCTTTTGCCAATGAATTTGTTGATAGTACTTTGGGCTTGCAGCGAATGCAGTTCACCACACAGATAGAACATTACGATAACCTGGCGGCACATTGCGATAGCATAAAACGCATCAACAATATACTAATAGACCTTTGCCGCGATTCATGGACCTACATTAGCATGGACTATTTTAAACAAAAAACAAAACAAGGCGAAGTAGGCAGCAGCGCCATGCCACACAAAGTTAACCCCATAGATTTTGAAAATGCTGAAGGCAACCTTGGCATGGCAAATGCACTGTTGGAGCACTTTTCAGCAAAACTGCCAATTAGCAGATTACAAAGAGACCTGACCGATAGCACCGTACTACGCAACCTTGGTGTACCTATTGCACATACTTTGATCGCAATAAAATCTTTGGAAAAAGGTTTGGGCAAACTGTTGTTGAATCAATCAAAAATAAATGAAGACCTTGACAACAATTGGGCAGTAGTGGCCGAAGCTATACAAACAATATTGCGCCGCGAAAAATATCCTGCACCGTATGAGGCATTGAAAGAATTAACAAGAGGAAAATCATCCATCACCAAAGAAGATATCCATCTGTTTATTGCTTCGCTGAATGTTAGTGATGATGTAAAAGAAGAACTAATGATGATTACTCCGCACAATTATGTAGGGGTGATGGCAGAGTTTTAAAAAATGATTATTTTTGAAATCATGAGTTTAGCCGAAAAATATTTGACTCACTATACTTACGACGACTGGGTTCGTTGGGAAGGTCGTTGGGAATTGATTGAGGGACACCCTATTGCTATGAGTCCCTCCCCTATGCCCGAGCACCAAAGAGTTGCTGCAGGTTTGAAAATTGAATTGGGTCTATCACTTAGAAGAATTGGTTGTAAAAATTGCAGAGTGTACGATTCCCTTGATTTTAAAATAAGCGAAGACACCATATTTGAACCTGATGGCTTAATTGTTTGTGGCAAAATAAATAAATCACACCTTGATTTTCCACCAGCTTTAGTTTTTGAAATTTTATCTAAATCAACACAAGCGAGGGATAAAGGAATCAAGTTTGACTACTACGAAAAAGAAGGTGTGAAATACTACCTTATTGTAGACGTAAAAAAACAGGAAATCGAAATTTACCACTTGATAAATGGCAAATACCAGCTACAAACCACTACTGAAAATTTTACCTTTCATCTTGAAGAAGGCTGTGCAATAACACCTGAATTGAAAAATGTTTGGGAAGATTTCTAAGAAGCTATTTATAAACGATTCCAACTAATACCCCGGCGTTCTCTGTGTTACAATTACCTCTGTGTTCTCTGTGGTAAAAATGTAGTTTAGCTATTAAGCAGCTTGCAGTTATAAACCAACAATGCTACATTCTGATTTTTTTAACAGCATTTCTCTTCTTCTTTTTAAACCCTGCACAATGCTTGCAGTCTATCATTTACACAAAATAATAAAATATGAAAAAAATAATTTTAGGTTTAACTGCACTTACGTTAACCTTATCAGCAATGGCACAGGAAGAAGCAAAAGAAAAAAAATCATGGGGTGGTGGCGATAGAAAAGAAATGAGAGGTGGCGACCATAGCAAGATGCAGGAAATGATGGAAAAGCTGAATCTTTCAGAAGATCAAAAAGCTAAAATGAAGGCTATCAATGAAGAGTTTAAAAATGAAATGGACGCCTTAAAAAGTCAAAAATTTTCTGAAGATGTTATGAAAGAAAAGAGAATGGCTATAATGAAATCCAGAAAGGAAAAGATAGCTGCAATTCTTACACCGGAACAAAAGAAACAATGGGAAGACATGAAACCCGGTAAAGGAAATAAGGATCATGAAAGAGGAGACAAAAGAGAAAGCCGTGAAGAAAAATTTGAAGCAATGGCAAAAGAATTGAACCTGACAGCAGATCAGTCCGCAAAATTCAAAGTGTTGCAATCTTCACTTAGAACTAAGATAAAAGATATCAGAAGCAGTACCTCACTTAGTGAAGAGCAAAAGAAATCAGAAATGAAAGAGGTTTACAAAAACCACAAAAAATCTGTGGAAGAAATACTTACTCCTGAACAGCGCAAGCAAATGAAAGACAAGTTTAAGCAACACAAAAAGGAAGGAGAAGAGTAAAACTTTCAACTATTATACATCAAACTCCGCATTGGCTAAAAGCTTTGCGGAGTTTTTGTTTTTAAGCCCAATCAAATGTTTAACAGGCTGCAAAGTGAGGTTTGCAGTACATTTGCAGGGTAAAAATTATTTACTGTTGTAAAACAGCAAGCATAAAAATGTTATATGCCTAAAAGAACAGACAACTTCCAAAAGTTTGTAAAACAAAAAAAAGGAAGTGCCATAAAAGAAGAATTAAAGCAGCAAAAGCGTAAAGACAAGAAAGAAAGAGCCGCTGCCATAGAAGAACACTTTGAAAAAAGAAGAGTAGAACGACAGCTGAAAAAACAACCACCTGTAGCTGCAGAAGCAGTTCCCGCAAAAGCTGCAAAGCCCAATAAGTATCCCAAAAAAGAAGCTACCACAGTTGCAGCACCTGTTGAAGCAGCAAAATATGCAGGCGAAAAAATGCCGCTCAACAAATACATAGCCCACTCCGGCATTTGTAGCCGCCGTGATGCAGCAATATTGGTAAAAGAAGGCAAAGTAACCGTAAATGGTACCCCCGCAACAGATCCCGGCTTCAAAGTATCGGAAAATGATGTGGTAAAAGTTAGCAACAAAAAGATAACACCCAGCCGCAACTTCGTTTATATTTTACTCAATAAACCCAAAGATTACATTACCACATCAGAAGATCCACAAGGACGTAAAACCGTGTTGGACCTTGTTCGCACCGCTACAACTGAGCGTATATACCCTATAGGAAGACTCGATAGAAACACATCAGGAGTATTGCTACTTACCAACGATGGCGAATTGGCACAAAAACTATCGCATCCACGCCACGAGGTTAAGAAAATTTACGAAGTAAAACTCGACCGCCCCTTAACCAAAGGCGACATGGACAAGATAGCATCGGGCCTTACACTTGAAGATGGATTTGTAGCCCCCGACGTTATAGCCTATGCCGATGCAAAAGACAAAAGCGTTGTTGGTATAGAGATACACAGCGGCCGCAACCGTATTGTCCGCCGTATATTCGAACACCTCAAGTACGATGTAAAAGCCCTTGACAGAGTCATGTATGCCGGCCTCACCAAAAAAGATGTACAGCGTGGCAAATGGCGTTTCCTCAAAGAAAAAGAACTACGCATACTCAAGTTTATGAATCAATCTTTTTTGAAAGTAAAGGGTTAGAGTTGTTAATTGTTAATTGTTAGTTGTGAGTTGTAAGGTGTGAGTTGTAAGGTGTGAGTTGTGAGTTGTGAGTTAAACAAAACGCTAAACCCAAAACAATCATCAAACCCTAAACTCACATTATCACATTATCACATTTTCACATTTTCACATTCTCAAATTATCACATTATCACATTATCACATTAACACATTAACACAATGAAATTTGAAACTATATACGAAAACGAGCATTTTATAGCTATTAATAAACCCTCGGGGCTGTTGTCTATTCCTGATCGTATGGGTAAAGACCCGTCATTGAAAATATTATTGCAGGAAAAGTTGGGTAAGATATTTAC
>JANPGE010000260.1:0-26952 GCA_031423805.1 Segetibacter sp.
AAATCCTACAGATAGTAAGTATCTCCATTTTTGAAAGAATGCCCATAAATCAACTGTTTCAGCAAACTCAATTACAATATTTCAAAGAACAAAATCATAATCAATTGACTATCTTCGACTTATAACGCAACGCTAATGATAAATTGTCTATTCTAATTAATTGCTGCTATTGATGCATTTTCCAAATTCTATACAGCGAGGATTTCTGGTAATACTATAAATTTTTTTTCTGAATTACAAACTTTCAAAATGCTTGCTTACCTGTTATCAGGTTAACATTGTCCAAATACACCTTTACAGGATCGGTGCCATTTCTATGATCTTGGCGTATGGCTGTATTGCCATTTATTTGAAATCCAACCTGGAGGTAATTCTCTACAAAGTTGGTGGGAAGAGTTGATTTTTGAATTTTAAAATTCAAAGGAAAAGTTTCATTATTTAGATATAGATTATCGTAAAATAGTTCATAATCGTTTTGATAACCTGTTATTTGAATGGTGTTCCAATCACGTTGCTTCAGACATGCATTTATTTCTCTTATACGCACCCACCCTTTTACCTTTTTTTTAATTCGCGTATCATCCCAATAGGACCAAACATTTGATTTGCTCCATTGCAAACCCCATAAAAATGAATAAGGAGGCATTGCCTTTTGAAAAATAAATTCAAGACCCTCTAGTTCAGAAAGATTGGGTGTTTTACAGTCTATATTGTTGTCAATATAAAAATCCAGGCTATAGGTAAAAGCATTAGCTTCTATAAAGTTCCACTGTTCACTTTTAAGTTGTTTCGCAAGTGTATTGGTGAAAAAAAGATTGTTGTATGCATCACCACCTGTTATGCTGCATTTGAGCACTTTTTTTCGGTCTGCAAATTTCTTTCTTGTTACTACTTTGCCTTCTATATCAGTACCGGGGAACATGATGTCTTTATAGGTGGTCCAACCCGTGTTAATTCCAAATGTTGTATAGTGTGGTTTATTTATTCCACTGTCTTCAAGTGAAATAAAGTTATAGAACGCTGTAACTGATTTTGATGTAGGACTTTTGTTTTGTGCTATTGCGGTTATGCTAGCTATTAAGGCAAAATAAAATAATACTTTCTTCATTTATTTTAAAAAGTGTAACAGTTTTTGGCAAATGATTTCAAAGTCAACAGTAACATCAATACTCATAGCAGACCCATTGTTTTAAAGGGAGAATATAATATCGTATACAATACCTTGATTATTGCTTTTTTAATGATTATTTACCAATGTCATTAAACTTAGGCTTTTGGGGAACGAACAATTGTTCTTTATTCGACTTTAGTTGTGTCACTCCTATGTAAAGGATTTCGTTGCACGGTTCCGCACAATTTTTTTTCGCCTTTAAATATGTTCATGTTTGTCAAGTCTTCATCACCTGATATTTTTATTACCACACTTGGTCATACTCCTATCAGCAGTCATTGATAACAATTGTTTCCAATTGGCAATGCTGCAATTTTATATCAAACTTTTCCGGTAAAAATGTAAGCGCTGCAGACTCACGTGAGCAATCGATTTGCAGTGACACAAAAGCAGTCGCTACATTTATTTGTTTTTTTACCTGTTGTGGTATGTTTTTTATTTTGTTTAAAGAACTTAATTTTATCTTGTCAAACCTCAAGAGGAAGCAGGCCCTGCTGAAGAGCAACCTGCCAGCAATAAGGTTTGATGCTTATACGGTATATAACAGGGCAGCCTGAAAAAGGCTGCTCTTTATTTATATACCGGTAAGCCCTATGGCTAAAAAAAACTTATTTGCACCGGTCATTTAACCACTCCTTTTTCGTACCCCTGTCCGTTAATCAAAACCCCTCTCATCCTTCTCAACAGTTTTCTTGCTATCCGAATGATTGCTTCATTGCCTTCCATTCTTTTTGTCAGCTGCTGATAAGCATCCAGCAATGCAGGGTCTTTTCTGATTGCCTGCCATGCCGCTTCCACTATCATTGTCCTTAGCTGGTTATGCCGGCGTTTGCTGATGCCTGTATTTCTTTCTTTTTCTCCGGAACTGTTGCTTCCCGGGTAAAAGCCGATAAAGCTGTTTAGCTCATCAAACCCCCTAAACCGCTTTATATCCCCTACCTCTAATAGAAATAATGTTGACAACTGCGGACCGACACCCGGCACCCCTGTAAGCAATTTGGCTTTAGGGGCATATCTGTCGCTCTTCATCAGCAGGCGAAGCTTCTTTTCTGTCTTCAGTAAAAGTTGCCGCTGCATTTTTACTTCTTCCAACATCAACTCTATTGTATCCTGAAGCAACGGGTCTTTAGCCGCCTGTTCCTCTATCCATTTAATAAAGTTGGCACTCCAATGAGAACTGTCCATTTGTTCTGGAATATCAATGCCCTGAAACTTCAGTAAGCTTTTTACCCTGTTCTTACTGCGTGTCAAATCACCTACAAGCCTTTTTCGAAAACGCATCAGGTTACGCTCTTTCTGTAGTTGCTCATCCGGCACATGAATAGCCTTTAATAACCCCGCTGCATGATGCCTGGCAAGCCGGGCCGCATCTACCTTATCTGTTTTGTTTTTCTTTTCCTTATCGCTTCCCGGAACATCTCCTGCATGTACAACTATACAATCTATACCTGCAGATGTGAGTTGCCGTTGAAGGTTAAAACCCCAGGCACAACTTTCATACACACATTTTAAACTAGCACCTGCATAACGCTTCTTTAAAAAATCAATTAAATCATTACTGTTGCCGGCAATACGGTTGTTACCCAGCACAAGCCCTGCATGGAACTGACCTACCTGCCAATCTTTTTTATGGACATCTATGCCCACGTAAATTGTTTTACCAGTAAAATCAATCATAACCCTACCTTTGTTCGAAGTTTCGGTAGTAGCTGAAGTTTGCTGTTTCATAATTTTTATTTTTTAGCAAAGTTCTTCTTTGCAGCCATATTTTGGACTGCTGCTGCACCGAAACCTTTTACATATAGACTCACTGCATCTTGTGGGTAATTCTATTCATCTTTTTCCATGTTTTGTTTCTTTCAAAGTTTGTTAAGTTAATGACATTGGATTATTTACAAGGAAATAAAAGTTCTTTATTGTTTCCTTAACCATGCAGGTTTTGCTTTTACTATTTTTTTGTGAATAGGACAAACAGGCAGGTGTGCATGTGGAAGGTAGCCACAACTCATCAGAAATTCATTTACAATTTCACCTCCGGTAAACTTAAATGTCTTTTTGAAAATCTTTACCCATTCCTCTGTTGTTTTTGGATGATGGAAATTTATCCATTGCTTAAAGGAACCATGTTCTTTTTGAAGGATTAAAATTACATTGGCGTTATGAATTGTTGCATCTATTTTTAGCCTGTTACGTATTATGCCTGCATCGTTTAATAGTCTTTGTCTTTCAGTTTCACCATAAGCAGCTACTTTCTTAATCTTAAAATTGTGGAATGCTTTTTTGAAATTTTGTTGTTTGTTCAATATTGTTGTCCAGCTAAGACCGGCCTGATTTATTTCCAGAACCAATCTTTCAAATAATTCATCATCACTGGTTATGGGAAATCCGTATGCAGTGTCATGATAAATTCTGTGAACACTATTAGCATCCATGAGCAATACTGCATCGCAATAGGAAGATGGTTTATCCATATCTATTAAATTTTATTCAATAATTTTTTCTATTCTGGCCAGTTTCCCTATACTGTTTATGCCTTCAAGAATTACTCTGAATTTTCTTGAAATATCATTATTATAAAAACTTAGCTGAACTGTCTTTCTTTTTTTATCAGTAAGTATGTATGGGTTCCAGTATAATGTTGTTCTTGCATCTTCGTCATCAGGTGCAGGTGGGGTATTTCTGTAATCGGGATTGTAAAATTCTTTATATGCGGTAAACCCTGTAACTATTTGAAAACTTAGTCCTTTTCCCGGTGTGGCTTTTGTGTCACCGCCTTTTCTTGTATATACCGCAATTGCACCTCCTGCACCTCCTCCAAACGAACCAAAAAATGGTGGTGAAAATACTTTTATATATGCCACATCATTTACACTTACTGTTTTTAATTGATCCGCTTCTACACTCATTTCATTTAAAAAAAATTGTGTTGTACTGCCTCTCCACGTTACAGAAGGTACCGCACCTGTATTGTTAATTAATAAACCTGCAACCCTGCCTTGCAAATAAGCGAAAATATCAGGAATAGCATTAACAAGTGGATCGGTTGTTAAATCAAATTGCTTACTGTTACCACTTGTAAATAATCCTGTAGCATATTTAGCATCTAATAAATCTTCTTTTCTTTTTGGTTTTGCATATACAGTTACATTTTGCAAATTGTGCCCTTCTAATTGTTTTCTTAACCGTTCTGTTTCAAAATAAAAATACCTGCTTTTTTCAAATGCAGCAATGTCATTACTTGTGTTGCTCCATAAGTAAGATGTTGGATTCTGTTCATTATTAAACTTTGAAAGTGGTTCAAGCAAACTTGTTTTTAATCGTATATCCACACCTTCTGTGAGTTTTTTATTTCCAGTTAACTGATAGTAAACTTTAATAGTGTCGTAAAGTAAAATGCCGGGTTGAACAAAGTTGTTGTTTTTGTCAATTGGCAGCAGCAAAGATTGCTTGGTACTGTCTTTCCCTTCTAATATCAAAAAAATAGTTTGATCTCTTAGAGCAGTTTTATCAGGTGCACCATAAATAATTCCTTTGAAATCCATATAATCATCTTCAATAGGATAAGTAATATCAGGCATTTGGCCTGCTGTTACTTTTTTCCAGTTAAATCTGCGCCATCCATGGGTTAGCATAACCAAATCAAGAAAGTGAACCACTGAATCACTGTTGTTGCTAAAGTAAAAAGCAGGGTTATGTATATAGCCTTTAACATCGCCACTAAGCAATAAGTCTGATACAATATTAGAAGATGAATCAGTTGGAAGGTCTGCATCTGTAATTGCAACCGACATATTACTAAATAGGGTATCACTGACCTCTATCTCAATTGTATTTTTCTCCTTTTTGCCAAAACCTTTAATAGTACTACGAATTTTTGGACGAAAGAGATGTTCATCATTGTTTATGAAAACAACCCTTTCTGCTAATGGATTGTAATGTGCATCAAATAAGGTTATTTGTAATACTCCGGTTGGTATTTCTACAGTATTTATCTCGGCTTTGGCAGATAATCTATTTTGTAAATTGATCACTGATTTAAAAGCTATGTTTTGTTGTGTATGTCCAATCAAATAATATTTCTGTAGAGAATCATCAACATTGGCATTACGGGTTACTGTGAAAATTATTTTTTGCCATTGTGGCTGCACTTGAAGTACTGTTCCGGAAGTTTTAGCCTGGGGTAATACGCTTGTGTGTATTTTACCATTATCTTCTTTCCAAACAACACTGTAAGTGTCCCCACTATCGGGCAGTAATAGAAAACTTCCCATGCCATCATGTTCTGTTTTAAATGAGTCTAAGATTTTTCCTTTAGAATCTTTTAGTACACATCTTCCATTAACTCCAAGGCCAAAATCATTTTCTATAAGAAATGCTATTCTGCTTTCTACGTTATTTACAAGATCGCCACTTTCTGGAAAAAAATGAATACGTGTGTTTGTTGTTTCTATTGTTTTTGTGAAATTTATTTTTTGATTTTCTAATCCGGTAGCACTGCTTTTTGTCAAGCCTTTAATAGTTTGATCGATTCTGATATCTTTTTTGTAAATAAATCCTGTATCAAAATTCAACATCCATTTTGTATAAGCCTTAATACGTAAAAACCTACCCGTATAATTTGGTGGAATATCATATTGTCCTCTTGTGCTTGACTCAAAAATTGGGTAAATGGTATGTTTAATTAAACTTCCCTTTTCATCGTACCAGTCTATATAAAAATTTTTACTATAGACTGACGGGTCAAGACCGGCAAGAATATAAGCTTTAAACCAGATGGTCTCTCCCTTGTTGTAAATACTTCTATCAAAATGAATATGTATTTTTTCCTGACCAAATTCATTTGCATATATACTCATGCTTGAGTCAATTTGTTGGGCTGTTGCAGGATATATATGCAGTATCAATACACAGGCTATTGATGTTAATTTTAGTTTCATTTTTTATACTTTGATTCAGACTATTGCAAAGGAAAATATTTTAGTGTTAGTTTTATTTGTAAATAACCAATTGATTGTGTGCTTACTAAACAACTAGTGTATAATTAAGGCAATATAAACCCATTTGAATTATGCAGGGTGGAACGTGATGTTTAAGTTTTCATAATTTGGTTTTATTCTTAAATAAACTATTCCTTGTTTAATATTTTAAAGTAGGGTTGAAAATATTGTCTATTAAACCATTTGTAAAATTATTTTTCATAAAATGATTGCCACTTTTACTTCACAGAAATTTAGGTTTTGGGGATTTGTTTCTATGGTATTGTTAGTTTTTGTACATGGTTATAATCTTAATCAGGGTTATCTGCAACCCTGGACCCGACCTAATGAACCCATGACAATAACGGCATTTGTAGAGTACTTTTTAGCAAATGGAATCTTTAGGTTTAGGATACCTATGTTGTTTATTATTTCCGGTTATTTGTTTGCAATACATGATAACAAACCCCATAGATTTAGAATAAGTAATAGGGTAAGAACATTATTATACCCTTATCTTATATGGAGTGCATTAGGAATGCTTTTAACTTATGTGTTGGAACTTTTCCCTTATAGCCGAAACATAGTTGCAGCAACACGCATGATGCAGATTGATGAAACCCGCACACTTCTTCATCATTATCGTTGGTATGAAGTTATAGGAAGGTGGTTATTTTTTCCGGTATCTTACCAACTATGGTTTATCAGGGTTTTGTTGGTGTACAATATTGCATATCCTGCAATTTGTTGGTGTATTTCTCATAAGAAAGCCCGGTTTTATTTTTTCTCATTTTCAATACTATTGTGGATATCCACTGCCAATCTGTTATTGATTGAAGGTGAAGGTTTGCTATTTTTTTCTTTGGGGATTTGGATCCAGAAATTCAACTATAATATTCAATTACCTTTAAAAGGGATGCAACTAAAATACTGGATTGTTATTTTTATTTCACTTGCTATAATAAAAACAATACTTGCATTTTATGGTAATTTTCAAAACGTTGAAATTGTATTGCTGCTTATGCACAAGGTTGTTGTGATTAGTGGATTGGTTAGTGCATGGTATGGTTGTAATACAATTGTTCGTTTTTTCATGAACATAGATTGGTTTAAATGGCTCACTTCTTTTTCTTTTATGATTTATGTGGTTCATGCACCAATAGTTGTTTATGCAACCCGGGCAATGATAGTAGAAACAGGACCTTACCGCATGGGACGAATTATTACGTTTATTACTATTCCATTTATTTTGGTATGCTTATCCATATTTATCGGATATATATTAAGAAAAATATTTCCGGTACTTTATAGTATTTTAACGGGAAATCGAGGTTTGTAACATTGCTTGAAATTTTTAATACATTAATTCAAGTGAATTAAGTCAATATGGCATTATTTTTGACTTCCAATATTTACTGAATGTCAATTTTTAAAATAACAAATAATCCTTTGAAAATGAATGATGAAAGTCATTTGAACATCCTCTTTGTAGATGATGATTCAGATGAGAATTACCTATTTAATGAGGCGTTGGAACATACAGGTCTTTCCATTACGCTTTCAAATGCAAATAACGGAAATCAATTAAAAGAGTTTTTAACTCAAAATAAACTTCCCGATCTTGTTTTTTTAGATTTGAATATGCCCTATAAAGATGGATTGGAATCCCTAAAAGAGATTAGGGAAAATTCATTGTACAAAAACCTCAAAATAATAATTTATTCTACTACTAAAGTTAAAGCCAATGTAAGTGCCTGCTATGCAGCAGGTGCGGATTTGTTTATAGTCAAACCCGATGATTTTGATGGCATGGTTAAAGTAATAAATCAGGTCTGTAAAAGAGATTGGACAGCATTTGAACGACCTCCTGTAGATGATGGCTTTATAATATCTCCCGTGGATTAAATTTCTTTTTTTGGGGGAAACATATATTTCTTCAGCATTAAATCTATTGGTATTCATTCATTTGCTTGTTTTATAGTCATTTACCTTGATCAGTTTTATTTTATACCATTTAGAAGTTTTAATGCAATTAATATAAGTTCGTAGGTTTATTTTTACATCTTGAAGCGATAAATGCAATTTGTGCGTCTATTAAGCGTCAGATGAAACAATAAACCTGGAAATGCGCCGTATAACTCCCTTTTTACTCATTCTTTCCCTCTATTGTTTATTCACCACTGATAGCTATGCGCAATGTATTGTTGTCAATTCATCAGCTATTTACGATGAAAAATTTGAGACATCAGATGGAAACTGGGTTGCAGGGGGTACTTTGTCAGATTGGGTTTGGGGGCATCCTGCAAAATCTATTATAACAGGTGCCGCACAAGGGCAAAACTGCTGGATAACCGGCGGACTTACTGGTAACGTTTATAATGCAGGGCAAAGGTCTTTTTTAGTAAGTCCTTGTTTCAATTTTTCTTTACTTACTGATCCATATATTGAGTTCGATATATTCTGGGAACAGGAATTCAGGTATGATGGAGCGTCATTTCAATACAGTATAGATAATGGTATATCATGGTTAAATGTAGGTTCTCTGGGTGAACCCGTAAATTGTCTCAATAACAATTGGTTTAACTACGGCAACATACTGAATATGACGGGTTTGGGGCCAAATAAAGAAGGTTGGTCGGGAACCATAAAACCTTCTTCGGGATCTTGTAGTGGGGGTAATGGGAGTGGAGCATGGGTTAAGGCAACCCATAGTCTTACTGCACTTGCAGGAAAAGCAAATGTCAAATTCAGAGTTACTTTTGGTGCAGGAACAACCTGCAACACCTACGATGGATTTGCTGTTGACAACATAAAAATCAGCAACGCCACTTCACCCAATGTTGATTTTACATTTAGTTGTATAAACAACAGGCAGGTTAGTTTTACAAATACATCACCACTTTGTTTTAATGCATTCCATTGGGATTTTGGAGACCCTGCATCAGGAGCTGCTAATACTGCTACCTCTTATAATGCAGCTCATACATTTTCTGCACCGGGCAAATACGATGTTGTTCTAACTGCATCAGGTGGAGGTGGTCCTATGATTTCTGTAGCCAAAACCATTTATATTATGGATGTAAATGCTACAGCGTTAAATGTAATTACCTGTGCCAATGACAACAATGCTTCTGCTACAGCAATAGTTACAGCAGATACAGGTATTCATGGCATTGCTTACAGTTGGAATACAACTCCAATATCAAATTTTGCAACAATATCAGGACTTGGTCAGGGAACTTATATAGTGACAGTCACAGCTAATAACGCTTGTACAGCAATGGATACTGTTGTAATAACTAACCCGCTTGCATTAAGCCATAATCTTTTAAAAACAGATGCCACTTGTGGCAATGCAAATGGATTTATTGGTATTACTCCAAATGGAGGATATAAACCGTATACCTATTTATGGTCACCTTTAGTTTCTTCAATTGCTTCAGCTAACAACCTTATGCCGGGTAATTATTTTGTAAAAATTATTGATAGTGCAGGATGCAAGGATAGTGTGGTTATTTCTCTGGTGAATAACGGAGGTGTTTCTGTTGCTATCAGCAATAAAATAAATGTAAAATGTTTTGGAGGAAATACCGGTTCTGCTACTGCAAATGTAACAGGCACCGGTGGTCCTTATACTTATAATTGGTTGCCAACAGGTGGAAATGCTGCTACAGCCAACAATCTAACCGCAGGTTTGTATCAGGTTATAGTAAATGATGCAAGCGGATGTACAGATACTGCAACGGTACAAATAAATGAACCCCTTACGGCATTAGCAGCATCGGTTAAAGCTTATGTTGCCTTTTGTGGGCTTAATAACGGTGCAGCAAGAGTTTTTGTATCCGGAGGTGTTGGGCCTTATGTGTACAATTGGACACCCGGCAACTTTACTACTGATAGCATAAATAACTTGTTGCCGGGAAATTATAATGTTACTATAACTGATGCTAATGGTTGTATCATTACTAAACAGGTTGTTATTACAGCAGGTACATTTCCTCAAATAAATTCTATTTCGCCAACTAACATTGCATGTTTCGGTCAGCAAACCGGAGGCGCAAATGCTAATGTTTCCGGTGGTGTTCCACCTTATACTTTTAATTGGAACAATGGTAGCACAACATTTATGGGGAATCCACTGCAAAATGTATTATCTGGTACGTATCAACTATCTGTAAAGGATGCGAATGGATGTATATCTTCCGTACAATCAGTAATAATAACTCAACCCTTGAAGCCCCTGCAGCACAATGTTACTGTAAATAATATTACATGCGCAAATGTTTCAGGATCTGCTGTTATAAATGAAACAGGCGGAACATTGCCTTATGTTTACTCATGGTCACCTTATGGCGGAAATGCAGCAAGTGCAACAGGTCTGAATGTTGGTAGCTATCTAGTAACCATTCTTGATAACAACAATTGTAAAGATACTATTCAAATTAAAATAGTGAATACAAGTACGGTTAAGGTTACTGTCATTAATATTACTCCTGTTACTTGTTTTGGAGGAAGTAATGGTGCCGCTACTGCTATAGCTACAGGTGTTTCACCTTTTACCTATGTATGGTCACCAACCGGGGGAAGCAACGCAACATCAACAACATTATCTGTAGGAGGTTATCAGGTAAAAGTAACGGACAATACAGGATGTATAGGTATTGATTCTGTACAGATAACAGGGCCAACTCAAATAACTTCTGTAATAACCACAACGCCTACAACTTGTAATAATAGTAATGGTGCCGCAACAATTACTGCGTCGGGTGGTGTTGCGCCTTATAGTTATGTATGGTCGCCCGGTTCTTATGTAGGATCATCTGTTAGTAATCTATCTGCAGGTAGATATACGGTTACTATTACTGATGCAAAGGGTTGTGCAAGTACAAGTCAAGCTATTGTAGATCCATCTTCTTCACCATCTTTATCTTTTAATATAAAACATACAACTTGCAATCTTAACAACGGAAGTATAGCTGCCAATGTATCAGGAGGTGTTTCACCCTATAATTATTATTGGTCGCCTGTTGGTTTAACTACACCTGTATTAAATAATCTTGCTTCGGGAAATTATTCATTGCAGGTTACTGATTTTAAAGGTTGTACTGTTAGTTCAATAGTCTTTGTAAATCCTTCTACTGTGCCTGTTGTTACAGGGTTTACTACAACTGATTCCAAGTGCTATGGTCAACCCGGCGCAACAGTTGCTGCAAATGTTACTGATGGTGTTTTGCCTTATTCTTATAGATGGACCAATGGCAGTGATACGTTTACCACAACAGCTTTGCAAAATGTTAAGGCAGGTAAATACACACTTCAGGTAACAGATTTTAACGGTTGTAAAAACATGAGGGATACTATAGTTGGCGAAGCTTCTGCAATTCTTATAAATGTAACAACAGCTACAACAACATGTGGTTTACAAAATGGCGCTGCATGGTTAAATGTTTCGGGAGGAACTGCACCCTATAAATACCTATGGTCATCAGGTGGAAATGGTGATACAGTAAGAAATCTTGAAAGCGGATCTGTTGCTGTAAGCGTTACTGATGCAAATGGTTGTGTACAGACTTCGGGAATAGAACCTGTTGCTATATCTTATCCATTGAAAATTTCTTTAGGAAATGATACTATAATTTGTCCGGGGAATAAAGTGATTTTGAATCCGGGTAAATTTACTTCCTACCTGTGGCAGGATGGTTCCAATGATTCTGTCTTTGTTGCATCGCTAACCGGTAAGTATAAAGTTGACATAGTTGATTTGATCGGTTGCAAGGCAACTGCATCAATTAAAATAGAAGCAACTTGTCGGGATATTGTTTTCCCCGACGCATTTACGCCAAACAGAGATACACACAACGATGAATTTGGACCATTGGGAACTTTGTCAGCGGTATCTGATTATTCTTTTAAAGTGTTTAACCGTTTAGGGCAGGCCGTGTTTGTAAGTACAAACCCTTATAAAAAATGGAATGGAACTATTAATGGAGTTGCTTCTGATAATGGGGTGTATGTTTGGGTAGCCCAATACTCTTTTGATCGCAGGCCAATTAGAACAGTTAAAGGAACGATTGTATTAATTAGATAGAAAATTCCAGTTTGTTATTGAATGAAGATTTGGTATTTTAAAAATTACATGATTGTATTGTGTATAAAAATCATCTGCGCCTTAAGGTTGAATTCCCCCCGAGTTCTTTAGATTTTTAGTCATTTAAAAATATCTTTCTTTAATTATTTTATTATCCCCTGTTCCTTGTCTAAAATATCAACTACAATGGTCTTTGCCCAAAAGTCGCCAAGTCGTTGATTGTATTTTGTATTTTTTATGAATAGTATACCCAAAATGCCTACAGGCCATAAATCAAACAAATCTAACAAATGACGTTTGAATGATTGGCCAAAGGATGGCTCGGTATCATTTTCATTTATTGAAAGAACCTTGAGATTCATTAATTGATTCCCAAATGTTGATTCAGAAAATTGCTCGGCAACAACAGTCCATGCGAACCAAAATATCATTAATGCAAATGCAGGAAGCCCATTTAGTTTCCATGAGCCATCTTCTGCTGTTTCTCCAAAAAAATAAAAGTCAAAAAATGCTACAATGAAAATTATTCCATAATCAATAAGACCTGCGAAAAATCGTTTTTGAAGATTTGGCTTTGTAATTATTGTCATGTAAATGTTTTTACACCGACACCGTACACTGATTATAAACCGGCTCAACACCTTCGGCATTTACACCAAGGAATTTCAATATGCCAATGGCGCCATCTTTACCGGCTTGTACGGCATCAACAACTTCTTTGCCGCCATTGACAGCATCGCCTCCTGCGAAGATTTTAGGCAGGCTTGTTTGTCCGTTTTCGTCAATGGTAATTTTACCGTTCTTATGTTCTAACCCACTGCGTTGAACCATTTCTATAAAAGGAATCTGACCGGTGGCTTTTATGACCATATCCACATCAAGGGTAAATGTTTCATTGGTTTCGATAGGGGAGCGACGGCCACTTGCATCGGGTTCGCCAAGCTGCATGCGGGTGCAAACAAAGCCCGATACTTTACCGTCTGTGCCCAACACTTCCTTAGGTGCAGCGAGCCATTCTATTTTGCAACCATCGAGCAACGCTATGTCCAACTCATGTTGTGTGCATGGCATCTCTGCCTGTGTGCGCCTGTAGGCTATGGTTACTTCTTTTGCGCCTAATCTTTTGGCTTGTGTGGCTGCATCAATAGCTGTCATGCCCATACCAATTACAGCAACTTTATCTCCTACGGGTATGGCACTATAACCATTATCTCTAAGTTGGTAGATAAAATCAATGGCATCTACAACGCCATCCAATTGTTCGCCTTCAATTAATAAATTACGGGTTAATCCTACACCTATGCCGAGGTAAACGGCATCGTAGTTTTGTTCTAATTCGTGTAAAGAAATATTTCGGCCGAGCTCCTGATTGTATTTTATTGCTATACCACCGACAGACAAAATATAGTTGACTTCATCTTCGCAAAACTGTGGAGTTACTTTGTATGCGGCAATGCCATAAGTCATTAATCCGCCTCCTTTGCTTTCCTTTTCATACACCGTCACATCTACACCCTGACGGCTTAGTGCATGTGCACAGGAGAGGCCTGCAGGTCCTGCACCAACAACTGCTACCTTTTTGTTTACAGAAGGTTTACGGTCAAACAGTTTCCACTTTTTCTCTATGGCCTGCTCGCTGGCAAAGCGTTGTAGTTTAGCAATTGGAATTGGGGGTTCTTCCAAAAAGTTATAGACACATGCACCTTCACATAGCTTTTCAACAGGGCAAACCTTTCCGCAGCCTGCGCCAAAGATATTGCTAGACAAAATTGTTCGGGCTGAACCCCGGTTGTCTTCGGTTGCTATTTGCTTTATGAACTTGGGTATGTTGATGCTTGTGGGGCACGACTTCATACACGGAGCATCGTAGCAAAAAAGACAACGGTTTGCTTCTACCATTGCTGCATCCTTATTTTCAAACGGCGGATGAATGTCAGCGAAATTTTGTTCGTATTGTTCGGCGGTAAGTCTATTGTTTGTTATCATACATTTTGTTTATTCTACCACAGAGAAAAGCCGGAGTTTTTCACAGAGGTAAATGAGTTTTATATTAATTTCTATTTATAATAATGAGAGTTTTTAAATGGGTAAGCGAGTATTGTTTATTACTCTTTTAATTCCGTCTTTTAATTTTAGTACGTTAAAATTTATTAGTAGCCCGATGTGGTAATTGCCAAGTTTAAGATAAGTCAAAGTTTGAGCAAGATGAACATCTGTTAATGCTTCACAACTTTTAATTTCTACCACTATTTTATTTTCCACCAATAGATCGATTCTGTATCCACATTCCAACTTTACTTCTTCAAAAACTAAAGGCATTGCTTTTTCCTTTACTACATTAAAACCTGATTTGTATAATTTAAAATAAAGGCATTCTTTATAAGCACTTTCAAGCAAACCCGGACCCAATGCATTATGTACTTCTATTGCTTGTCCAATTATATTTCCCGTTAATTGATTATCTATCATTTTGAAAACTCTGTGTTTTCTCTGTGAAAAACTCTTGTATTTCTCTGTGGTTATAGTTCAGTTATTTTTCCATAAGTCTCCGGTCTCCTGTCTCTGAAGAATTGCCACTTGCTTCTTACTTCTTCTATCAGGTCCAAATCAAATTCTGCAATCAGCAATTCATCTTTATCTTCAGATGCTTCGGCAATGATTTGCCCACGTGGATCTACAAAGTAGGAAGTGCCATAAAACTTACCGAGATTCCAAGGTGCTTCTGTTCCCACACGATTAATGCAACCCATGAAATATCCGTTGGCTACTGCATGTGCAGGTTGCTCCAATTTCCATAAGTATTGAGACTGACCAACTGTGGTAGCACTTGGGTTGTAAACTATTTCGGCGCCATTTAGTCCAAGGCATCTTGCCCCGTCAGGGAAATGTCGGTCATAGCAAATATAGACACCCAATTTGGCATATTTTGTCTGGAAAACAGGGTAGCCAAGGTTGCCGGGTTTAAAGAAAAATTTCTCCCAAAATCCTCCGGTATGCGGAATGTGGTTTTTTCGATATTTACCGAGGTATGTTCCATCAGCGTCTATCACAGCAGCAGTGTTATACAGAATGCCCGCTTGTTCCTTTTCATATACAGGCACAACGATGACCATGTTGTATTTTTTGGCATAAGCCTGCATCATTTCGGTTGTAGCACCCGGTACGGTCTCTGCAGAAGCATACCATTTAGCATCCTGCCCGGGGCAGAAATAAGGGGTATTAAATATTTCCTGAAAACAGAGAATATTTACACCTTGTTCACCGGCTTTATCTATCAGCGGAAGGTGCTTTTGCAGCATCGCTTCTTTTATTTCCTCAATTGTTCTTTCACCTTCAGTCTTAGGAAGGCTCATTTGTATAAGACCTGATTTTATGATTCGTGGCATGGCGGGCTTCGTTAATTGGTTTATTGGTTAATCAGTTTATTCGTTAATAGGTTTACTAGTTAATTGGATTTGTCAACTCATAATTCATAACTCACAATCCATAACTTATAATTCATAACTCCTTTAATTATTTTTGTTTTCTTTGTTGCTCGATGTTGGTTAAAGCCAACTACTAAATAAGTCATTTTTTTTTAAATACAGACATTTAACGTAGAATATCTTTGAGGTGATAGAAGATTTTGGTTCAACACTTTTAATTACTCTTATTATTACTACTGTTATTGATTTGAATTACTATGAGTGAAAAAATTATCATCCTCGATTTTGGAAGTCAATATACCCAACTTATAGCAAGGGCCGTAAGAGAAGCTAATGTTTTTTGTGAAATTACACCTTACCACAAAGCTGTTGAATTTGATTCAACTATAAAAGGAATTATACTTAGCGGATCCCCCTTTTCTGTAAATCAGGAAGATGCGCCAATGGTAAATGTACAAATGTTGAATGAAAAAGTGCCTGTATTAGGCATTTGCTATGGAGCACAACTAACAGCAAAACAATTTGGCGGTCGTGTAGAAAAAAGTAACAAACGCGAATACGGCAGAGCAACCCTTCAAATAGAGCAACCGAATGATGCTTTGTTAGATGGCGTTTCAAGTCACTCGCAGGTTTGGATGAGTCATGGTGATTCTATTATTCAATTGCCAGATAATTTTGAACTCTTAGCAACCACTGATTCCATTCCTGTTGCTGCGTTTAGGAAAAAAGTAAAAGAAATACAGGTAAAGGAAAACGAGAAACAAGAAACGGGAAACGAAATATCCTTCTCCCTCCATGCCCTGCAATTCCATCCTGAAGTGTACCACAGTACCGAAGGCAAGAAAATGATTTACAATTTCCTGGTCAATATATGTGGCTGCAAACAAGATTGGACACCCGGTGCTTTTGTGCATGATACGGTAGAGCAACTAAAACAACAAATAGGAGATGGACAAGTTATTATGGCATTGAGCGGTGGAGTGGATAGCACGGTTGCTGCCACACTCATCAGCCGTGCAATAGGAGACAGGTTATATGGTATTTTTGTTGATAATGGGTTGCTGCGCAAAAATGAATTTGAGCAGGTATTGGAAACGTACAAATCAATTGGGCTGAATGTAAAAGGGGTTGATAGTAAACAACTTTTCTACAATGAATTGGCAGGTAAATCAGATCCCGAAGAAAAAAGAAAAATAATTGGACGTTTGTTTATAGATGTCTTTCAGCAGGAAGCTACAAGCCTTACCAATATCAGCTTTTTAGGTCAGGGAACTATTTATCCTGATGTTATAGAAAGTATTAGTGTTCATGGTCCTTCAGCTACCATAAAAAGCCATCACAATGTAGGAGGACTGCCAGAAAAAATGCATCTAAAGCTTGTTGAGCCGCTTAAATACCTGTTTAAAGATGAAGTTCGTAAAGTGGGACTGGAGTTAGGTATTCCACATGAACAAATTTTCAGGCACCCATTTCCCGGACCGGGATTGGCAATAAGAATATTGGGTGATATTTCTGAAGGAAAAGTTAAGCTTCTACAGGAGGCAGATGATATTTACATTCAGGGATTAAAAGACCACAAACTGTACACTTCGGTATGGCAGGCGGGTAGCATTTTACTACCTGTAAAAAGTGTAGGGGTAATGGGTGATGAGCGAACGTATGAATATACTTTGGCACTAAGAGCCGTAACTTCAGTTGATGGTATGACTGCAGATTGGGCACATCTTCCCTATGAGTTTTTAGCAGAAATCAGTAATAAAATCATTAACAATGTACGGGGCATAAATAGGGTGGTTTATGACATCAGCAGTAAACCACCTGCAACAATAGAATGGGAGTAGGGTTTTATTTCTATATTGCATTAAATAAATGTTATCTTTATAAAAAAATGATTTGTGAGCAAATGAGTATCCTTTTTACTACATTCACTTTCATTTTATGAAAACAGGCATTAAATTTGTTTTCATCAGCAAAACTTCAACTTGATGAAGAAATATTACTTCAACTTTCTGCTTATTATTCTTTTAATGAATGCCCTTTCAGCATTATCACAAGCCAATGCTGAAAAACCTGTTAAAGTTGCCGTTTTCATTCCTATATATGCTGATTCTGCCTTTGCAGGTTCATCTGTTTATACAGGAAAAAATAGTCTTCCCAAAAATATAATGGCCGGACTGGAGTTTTACAACGGGGTTATGATGGCAATAGACAGCCTGAACGAAGAAGGAACTTACGCTGAAATACAGATTTATGATAGTAAGTCTTTTAATCCATTGGTAAGTGTGTTAAGTGATACAAACATGAGTAGGGTTGGTCTTATGATTGCTGCAATAACCAATACTTCTGAACTTAAAACATTTTCTGATTATGCATTGGCACAAAACATCCCTCTAATCTCTGCTACATTTCCCAACTATGTTGGGCTAAAAGAAAATCCTTTTGTTGTTCTTTTAAACTCTTCTTTTGAAGCACATATTCAGGGACTCCATAAATACATGCAAAAGAATTACAGCTCAGATACCATTGTTGCTGTAACCCGCAAAGGGGGGCAATATGAAGCATTTATAAAAAGCTATGTCAACAGTATAAATGCTAATCACTCCTCAACACCACTTAAAATAAGATGGGTAACCCTGGACGAAAAAAATGTAAATATTGAAGAGCTTCATCTTGATACCGCAAAAACCAATATCGTTTTTGTAGCCTCTCCCATGGAAAAATTTGGTTTAGATATAGTAAAGACATTAAGCAGTAATGAGCAATACAGAACTACTGCTATTGGTATGCCTACATGGGACAACATAAAACAATTAGACAATGCTTCCTGCAGAAATGTAGAGATACTCTACTCTACGCCTTTTGTTTTTTCTAAAAATAAATCCTTAAACAACTCTCTTATCAGCAGGTATAAAGAGAAGTTTTATAGCAGGCCCAGCGATATGGTTTTCAAAGGTTACGAATCTTTGTATCATTTTACAAAATTATTGGTAAAGCATAGGTCAGATTTGGTAAACCATCTATCAGATAAAGATTTTACCGTGTTTAACGAGTTTAAACTGGAACCTGTAAAAGTGAATAAATCAAGCATTAAGCCCGATTTTATTGAAAACAAAAAACTCTATTTCATAAAGAAAAAGCAGGGTAATGTAAGGAGCATTATTTAATCACGTAGTTTGTTATAATAAGATGTCCTTTCACAAATTTTCAATATTAATAAACACCTTGTGATATAAGATTAATAAGGTGGTCAGCTTTTTAAAATAATTTCAACCCTCCTGTTATTCTTCCTTCCTTCGGGAGTGTCATTTGGCACTTTTGGTTGAGATTCTCCTAATCCCCTGATTTCAATCATATCAATTGGTAAACCCATTTGAAAGGAAATATATTGTTGTATTGCTTCCGCCCTTTTTAGAGATAGTTGAATGTTAGATTCAGCAGTTCCAACGTTGTCTGTATGACCAACAATTTCTATTGCATTAAAATGCCTGATACGTAAGTTAATCATCAAAGCCTGTAGTTTACTGCTAAACGCAGGATTTATTTTACTACTGTTGGATTGAAACAATATGTCAGGAATATACAGTGTGTCAGATTTGGTATATGGTTTACTTAAGGCTTTCTTGTTATTGTTATTTAATAATGATGAGTCTATAAATACTGTATTTAATAACCTTGCAGGGTGTCTGTAGTTTTGATCATACAATTGTTTTATTACAGCAAAATATTCGTTGCAGCTAACTTCCTTATTATCTAATGGATAAAGAGATACATTGTCTATAGCATACAATACTTCTCCATTTTTATTATTTGCTTTCAATTGTTTTTGGCTTTTCATTTCATTGCTGAAATTTCCTAAAGTGATATATCTCTCTTCTCCGGTTGCCTTATAGGTATAGCTATATTTTTTCCATCGGCGAAAAGCTGCTTCTGCATATTTTTCTGTAAGGGAAAAGGATATTTCTGTAACCGTATTGAGTGCTAGATGATTAGAAGGTTCCTGATAACTAAAATAAACATCCATGTGGTCAAACTCATTTAGCGGTGTATTGATCCAAATGGAAAATCTATAACTTTTTCCTTTTGCAAGTGGGGATAATAGTTTAGAGTATATATAATAACCCGATCTGCCGCCATAAGCAACATTTGTCATGGCTAATACTTCATATCGGTTACTATCGTTACCCTGTGGTTCTGAATTGTATGTTGGTAAATAAAACCATGCTTCAGGCTCACACATGGCTTCAAATTCGGTGCATTTATTAATATCTTCAAATGACCCATTTGCAATAAGATTTCTCGGAAACTGATTTTTTACTTTGCTTCTTGATTGAGCATTGATATTTAAAATGCTAATTAAAACGATAAATATAAGCAGATGAAGTCTCAAGTTGTTGAATCTGAATTGGATAAATATGGTTTATGAAGTTTTGGTAAATTTATTATTCTAAATTACTGACATTTTACAAGCATTTATCAATTAATTAAATTAGAATTTCTATAATGCTTTGTGTTAATTCTACAATCTTACTGTATTTATTTCTTTTCTTTACTAAAATTTTTTGGTTTCATGGTTACCCGATTATTGTTCTTCATTTCATTACTTTTTTATTCGTTTGCAGGTGCTCAAACATCCTGGGAATTGGCTAAGGAAAAAAATGGTATAAAGGTTTTTACAAGAAAGGAAAACAATTCAAAGTTTAAATCAATAAGGGTAGAAGCTACGCTAAACGGTACACTTGATAAACTACTGAAAGTATTGATGGATGCGGGTAGCAACAAAGAATGGGTGTACAATACCAATACATCTTATATAATGAAACGTTTAGGAACTTATGAGACCATATCTTATACCGAAACAAATGTACCATGGCCGGGCAGCAACCGCGATGTACCATTGCACATGCATCTGATTCCTGATAACAAACTTAATACACTCAAAGTAATAGCCAAAGGTGTACCTGATGCTATTCCACATAAAAAGGGGATTGTACGCATTCCTTACTTCAACAGTTGGTGGGATGTAAAATACGATGGCAGAAATAAGCTGACCATTGTTTACTTTCTGGAAATGGATCCCGGCGGAAGTGTACCTGCATGGTTGGTAAATATGTTTATAGCCAAAGGTCCCTACGAAACATTTACCGGATTGGTTAGAGTTATGAGGTGATTATGAGATGTCTTAAAAAATATATTATTTCTCCCTTTTAAGTATTTCTTTTCAAGGTTTAATTGCAGGCAAAAAGGAAATGACACCGGAGAAGCACTTATTTAGAAAAAATAATCTATGGAATTTTACTGCAGCTAATTTTAACTTTGAAAGCTGAAGCAGTACTGTAGAGCAGAAATTGGTGAATATAGAGCATGAGATTGAACGACACTTAGCTACTTTAACTAACGGCTTATAATACCTAGTTATAAACAATTTTTTTACCTGTTATGCCATTTTTGCGGGTTTCATATACATTAAAGTGCTCAACAAGTAACCCGGGTTCATCGGGTGTTAAAATAATGTGTTTATCATATATTGTAGTAACTAAAACATAATTATTCATACGGGTATTGTACCAGGTCATTGTGCCCATCTTTCTGTTTGTAAACTTACCCCAATAGCCAAAAAGTCCCTCTACTCCCAATATTCTCCAGGAACCGGATAATTTTTCTTTGTTTAATAGTTGCACACTTTTTATATCAGCACTGCTGATCTTTACGTCAGAAATTAATCTGTGAATGATCAATTCATCCTCGTTCAACTTATAGTTTATGGGTCTATAAGCATAAATGGCCAAATATGTTAACGCTAATAGGAATACGGTAATTATTTCAACCGGCTTAACTTCAACCGTAATCAGCAGGAGTTGACCAATTATAAATAAGGCAAATAAAATTGTAATAATTGCAGTTGTCACTTTTGCAAATTTGTCGGTTGATGTTTTATAAGTCATAAACTTAAATAGGTTGTTAGTTTTTAATGATAAGTTATAAGTCAAATGATAATGGCATATAAGTTTTATTGAATAGATTTAAGTAAAAACAGAAGTCCCAAATAAATCGTAATAATAATAAAAATGGCAAAGCTTAATGCATTTTGAACCCCTTTAATTTTCTTTTTTGTAGGTGTATTTGTAAGGGCAATATTAATATGAGAATAATATAATAAGTTTCTAATTGAATCCCATCGACTCTTATAAGTATAAAAGAGAATTAACTTAGCTATTATTAAAAACAGTACCAACAACCTAATTATCGTAAGCAGTAAATTAAGCGTCATTAATAGAATTTTAAATGATTTAAAAAGGTTTTTCTATGATTCTGGTTTACAATAACGCAATCAAAGTGCAATTAACTAAGAGTTCCTAAAAAGAAACTCCAAACTTTCAATAAATAGTTATTTACCGAAGATTTTTAAATTAAATATATTTTTTAAAAAATTTTCATTAATTTAGGTTTGGATTTTGGTTTAACATTAAGTGTTTTTGGTCTAATGTATGGTATTAAGATATACCATACATTTTTTCATACACCAGTTTGTAACATAGAGCGAACCAAAACTAACTGCAAACTTCAAACTTTTTAAAAGCGTTTATTTCCAACTCAAATATCCCCTTCCACTTTTACAAAAAGTAAATCGTCACGGATATGCTTAATTACCTGTTAAGGGAGATCCAAAGATGCCAACAGCAAGTTCTGCCAAAGTGATAACCAATACCATTAAAAGCAAGAAAAGCAGTATAAACCGAAATTCAATTTTTCGAACTTTCATTAATATAATAACACCCGCTAATCCTGCACCCATTAATAGTACACTTGCAGCAATAAAATCAAATAAATCCCAATTAACTTCCTTTGTAAATTGCATAGCAAGTAAAGGAATGAATAAAAGAACTACAACTGCAATTATTATAAAGTATAGATTTCTCATATTTAGTGACATAATATTTTGTAATTTGAGTAAATTATTTCTAACTCAATGGTAAAAATAGTAACCATGCAATTTTCTAAAAAATTTAATTTATTTAGAATTTTTCTTTAATTTTAATTCCAATTAAAAATTTGAACATATTCCCTCCAGGTTACCCCAATAAATCACGGTTCCTTCTAAGAAAGGTATGGTATATGATTATATCCTACCTTTTTTCATTATGCTTTGAATTTTATCTAAAGCAAACGCCAATATAAATAAAGTGTAAGTCCATCCTTAATCAACAAATTTGGCGCAAAGCCACAACTTCCGCCCTACACACTGTCCACAGAAACCTTCTAAAAAACAGAGAACGACTTTAGGATAATTTCCTGCGCAAGTACTTGTCAAGCTATGCAACTTAAAGACAAATAAAATTTAAAAGTTGTTTGGCGCCGCACACCTTTTCCAATACTCCATAATTACTGTCATTGTCTTTTCTAACTCTGACATTGACGACTGCTTTACAAAAAATCCTTGTACCGACATACTGTAAGCGTCTATTACAGCTTTCTGGTTTAGAGCAGTAGAAAAAAACAAATAAGGGATACACTTTACTGCTAAATCAGCGTCTGTTTTTAATTTAGCTCTTAACTCAAAACCACTTAGTTTAGGCATGTTAACATCAGACAGAATAATGAAAGGTAATGTAGTCGGCTGATTTAAATAATTAAGTGCTTCCTGTCCGTCAGTAAAAAAAATTAATTTATTCGGGTAGTCTAATTTTCGAAAGACTTCCGTTAAAATTTCTTGGTCGTCCAGGTCATATTCTATGATTATAATTGGTCCATTTTTATTCATGATACTGCTCTTTTTATGTGAGAAATTAGATAAATCAATTCAACTGTCAACCCGTTTGGTGAAGTAAAAGTAAGAGACTTTCAAACTTTGTCCTCCGGCATAAGTACGCTGTGTCCAAAAAGGGTGACCTACAACAAACAGGTATTGCTGCAGGAGTAGAATTCATTGCTTGTCTTGCCCGGAACCGCTGCCCATTAAAGTTTTGAAAGTACAAGTTAACAAACAAAAGTGCAGCACCGTTACTTGCTGTTTTACTTTCTAAGTTGAAGTTTGCATTTTCTTACTCTTTAGTCTGTGGTAAAATCGTGGGGTCTCTTGCAGAGGACCCCACGAGGACAAGAATTTAGGCATAGTTGATGTTTTAAATTTCCAAAAGTAAGTTCTTAAAAATAAATTTCAACAGTAGATTTGCTAAATGAAGCAATCTACTAAAATTCTTTGGGCAGGTATTCAGTTACTTGTGGCAATAACTGGATTGATAACTTTTATTCAATCACAAAAATATACTTTGCAACAACTTCTACACACTCCACTTTTTATAATTCCATTGATAATCTTTTTGGTGGGTTGGGGTATCCTTTTTATTCCTTCCATTAGAAAATATATCTTTGGTTCTATGGAAAATTCCAATGATCCTAAAATATCTCAACACGGCAAAAATAATTTAGTTATTGGTGGTAACTCTTCTGCTTCTGTACATGTAGGTGATGTTTATGCTGAAAAGCAACTTCCAGAACAGGATAAAATTGATTTAATACAAATGATAGAGAAATTAAGAGCAGATAACAATATCCAAAACAAGAATGTGATGATAAACGTGACACATAATAGCAATGTTCAAAAAATTGCGCTAGAAATAGAACAATTACTAAATCAAAAAGGATATGGGCTTGGGTTTGGTTCAGCAATTTTGACTGAAAGCATAAAAGGCATACAAGTAGGAATTCAGGAAGGTTCGATAGCGATATTCATAGGTGTTCTATAAACTTTCTTTTCTAAAGATCTATTAAAAGTTTTAGTTTTTTAAAAAAAAAACAGGGTTTTCAGTCCGTATGTCTCCTAAATCCTGTTTACAATGTCAAAGTTCTTGTTCATTATTGTGTTACAAAATAGCAGCTAACAAACTGGTATTGCTGCAGGTGTAGAATTCATTGCTCGTCCGCCCGGAACTGCTGCTGATTAAAGATATAAAAGTACAAGTTAAAAACTAAAAGCTTAAGAGAATTCCCCCGATGCATCGGGGCAGGCTGTACAGCCGAAAACCAAAACTTGGATATGCACTGCCGATAATTGTTTCAACGTCGAGCCCCAATTGCACAAAACCTTTTGTTAGTGGTTCGTGCTATTTTTTGCAGGCATTGCTTCTATAACGTGTATTTCATTTCCATCAGGGTCTTTAATCTCAATACTTTTCGCCCCGTAAGGCATTCTATCAATAATGGGTTGCTTGTATTTGCCTGACTTATAATCGCTGCTCACTTCCATAAGCCTCTTCAGAAAAGCATCCATAGAATTTACCATAAAACCTAAGTGTACAAAACCTACATGTCCTGGTACTGAAGGTACGACACTGGTAACTTTGGTGGTGTCATTGATCCACTGTGATAAATGGAGTTCAATACCCTCACCAACTCTCAACCATTTTACAATATATTGAGGGCTTGGAGGAAAGGGATACGGTATAGTGTCTGCTTGAAAGACTTTGGTGTAAAAAGCTACACTGCTTTCCAAGTTCTGCACATCCAGTAGGGTATGGTTATACCAAGCAGTACTTTTTTGTGCTATCGAAAAGGATGCGTTAAAGAAAAGGAGTAGAAGGAGGAAAGACTTTATCATGGGTTTATATTTTTCTTACAAATTTAAGGAGAAGCATGACTGCTAACGGACACGGCTTGGCGATGTGGCGGTATTTGAAAATCGTCAGCCCGTAACCGCTGCTGAATAAAGTTACTAAAGTTCATTGTTAATTCTGCAGCTCATTAGTATTCCGTCGGCTGGAACTGAAGCCCAATAGCGAACAAAAAGTTGAGAATATATTCGTCGCCCCGCCATATTGCCAAACCACCTGTTGTGTGCCGTAATTCTCTGTCAATAGTTAGCTTTAAAACTATTAGAAAAACTTCCTGAACTATTGTCCAATTTATAATTTATTTGAACTTGGTAAGTTGCTCCTTTAGTAAGTTCCTTTGTCTTTACTACAAATGTTTGAACTCCTTCTTTAGCTTTCGTTGTTAAACTGCCAATGGCATTGTCATCGCCTATTGTAATTGTCAAATCACAAGCATCTTTAAAATAAATTTCAAACTCAACTTCTGTGTCTGTCTTGCACTTTATGTTTCGTATGTTGGTTCTGTCTGTAATGTATGTTCTTTCTCTTTTTTTTCCTTTCTCAACGCCTTTGACTTTTGAATATGTAATTATTCCTTGAACATTACCAAACTCAATATAAGGCATTGGAAAAAATGGCAGAATATAATAACGATAAGGGTCGTTACTTTTTGCTTGAACTATTTTCTGATAAATATTAGTTCCTACTGTGTCGTTGTCAACGCCTTGTAAAAAGAATTCTTTTTTATTTTCAAAGTCTATAAGTCTTAATTCTGTTGTGTAGTCTTTGAAAGGAATAAATTGATAGCCTGAATAATAACCGCTGTCAGTAAGAGTAACTATAAACTGTTCATCGTCATCAATTGAACCATTTAAATAACTGTAGCCATTAATTGTCATAACTAATGCCTTTGAGTTATTGATTATTGTGTCGCCAATGTATTTTACATTCTTAAATTGTTTATCCTCATATTCTGTTAATCCTGTTGTGTCATTGTACCATTTGCGTCTATAAAAAAGTTGAATTTCGTCGCCAATTTGAATGTCAAATCTGTTGGATGTTTTAGCATTACTTTTAAAACTATTTGAAATGTTATTGTAATTTTCGCCAAATAATTGCTTTGCATAAAAGTTGCCATTGCTTGAAACAGCCAACGTTTTTAAGTCTGGAATGATAACTAAATAAATTTCTGAATTGCTTTTTGCAAAATACTTTCTTGGTGTTTTGTTTGTTGCAATTAAACTATCCCTTGGAAAGGAATTTCGTGTGTCAATATATTCAAGTACGACATTTTCTGTCTTACCAAAAATAGTCCCTGTTTGAGGTGAGTTTGTTAGATAATTAAATTTATGAATTGTCTTTAGTGAACTGTCCAATAAATAGTAGAAGCTGTCTTTAAAAGCTTCATAAAAAAAGTGAATTATCCTTTGCTGTGAATTGTCTGAAAAATTTTCTGTCTCGTACTTAGTGAAAGTCTTGTTGTCAATAACGGTGTCCTTTAGAATTGTCCTTGTTTCAAGTCCTATGTACTTATTTTTTTGCTCAAAGTATGTCGCACAAACATAAATTTTCGAGTTGGCAAGTTCAAGTCTTGAGGATTGTCCAAAAGAGTAATTTGTCAGCAAGAGTGAAAGTAAATATAAAGTAAGTCTCATTTTAGTGGGGTCTGATATTATGGCACACAACGAGCAGGGCTTGCTGCAGG
>JANPGE010000261.1:0-10406 GCA_031423805.1 Segetibacter sp.
CGTGCAGGATCCATAGTAGTTTCCCATAATTGCTCGGAATTCATTTCTCCCAAACCTTTGTACCGCTGTATGGTTACACTGTCTTCCTTTCCGTTCGATAGCTTTTCTACCAAAAACTTGCGTTGCTCTTCGCTATAGGCATATTCCTGTTCTTTTCCTCGTTTTACAAGATAGAGTGGGGGTTGGGCAATATATACATAACCGGCCTCAACCAACTCTCTCATGTAGCGGAATATGAAAGTAAGAATAAGTGTTGCAATGTGGCTTCCATCTACATCGGCATCGGTCATAATGATGAGTTTATGATAGCGAAGCTTGGTTAGATTAAGCTGTTTGGGATCTTCAGGTGTACCTACTGTAACCCCTAATGCGGTGTACATATTCCTGATTTCCTCGTTTTCATAAATCTTGTGTTCCATTGCTTTCTCTACGTTGAGGATTTTACCCCTCAATGGCAGAATGGCCTGAAAACTTCTTTCACGGCCTTGCTTGGCTGTACCGCCTGCAGAGTCTCCCTCCACAAGGTATAGTTCAGTTTTTTCCGGATCTCTTTCACTACAATCGGCTAGTTTACCAGGTAATCCGCCGCCGCTAAGTACAGTTTTCCGCTGTACCATTTCACGGGCTTTTTTGGCAGCTACACGGGCTTGAGCAGCCAATACAATCTTGCTGATAACATTTTTAGCATCACGTGGATTTTCTTCCAAATATGCTTCTAATGCACGGGCTACAGTAGTTTGAACTATGCCGCTCACCTCACTGTTGCCCAGTTTGGTTTTGGTTTGTCCTTCAAATTGTGGCTCGGGAACTTTTACGCTAATGATAGCACTTAAGCCTTCCCTAAAATCATCACCTTCTACTACAACTTTAGCTTTTTCAAACAATCCGTTTTTATCGCCGTAGGTTTTAAAAACACGGGTAAGTGCTTGTCTGAAGCCGGTTACGTGAGTACCACCTTCAATGGTGTTGATATTGTTAACGTAAGAAAAAATATGTTCTTTAAAGTCGTCATTGTAGGTCATTGCAACCTCTACTGCTACATTGCTTGCCTCATCGTGTCCCTCTACAAACAGGGGAAAAGGGATTAATGCTGTTCGATGACCGTTTTTGTCCAGCATTTCTACAAACTCAACTATTCCGCCTTCACTATAAAAACTTTTGAAGTAGGGTTTGCCATCATCTTCCAATTCCCGTAAATCGGTCATATTGATGGTAATGCGGCGGTTTAGATAGGACAGTTCTCTTAATCGGCCCTCTAATATGTCTCTTTTATAAATTGTTTCCTGAAAAATAGTATCGTCAGGCCAAAACCTGACAGTAGTGCCAGTTATATCTGAAGTTCCTATTTCTCTAACCGGGTATTGAGGAATGCCGATACGATATTCCTGTTCAAATATTTTTCCTTCTCTATGAACTGTTACTTGTAATACACGGCTCAATGCGTTTACGCAACTTACACCCACACCGTGCAGACCACCACTAACCTTATATGTATTCTTATCAAATTTACCGCCGGCATGTAGTACCGTCATTACAACTTCTAATGCACTACGGCCTTCTTTAGTGTTGATGCCGGTAGGAATGCCCCGTCCATCGTCACTTACAGTGATAGAATTGTCTTCGTGAATGGTTACGTTTATGTTTTTGCACCATCCTGCCAATGCCTCGTCTATGCTGTTATCCACCACCTCATACACCAGGTGATGTAGTCCTTTTACGCCAATATCGCCAATATACATGGCTGGCCTTTTTCTCACTGCTTCTAAACCTTCTAGAACCTGTATACTGTCTGCGCCGTAATCTTTATTTTGTGCGGCGGCATCATTCAAAATTTCATCTGCCATAACTGCCTGATAATCCTGCTTTTTATACTATTGCAGGAGGTGGGCGAAAGTACGATAATTTAAGGGTTTTTCAAGTTGAAAATCGAACAAATCTTCACTCTTTCGTCTGTTTGGGGAAATGTTGTGAATCTTAATTGGAAAAATAAAATTTTGACTATATAAATTCTGAATATTATAGTTGAATTTCAAGAAAATGTTCATTGATATGAATAATTTATGTATGGAAATAACTAAATATTTAGCCTACTTATTTTCTTCAATCAAATACTCCTTCAACAACACATATTCTGCTTTCATTTTTACACTAATTTTCTCTTTTTCCAGTATTTCTTTTATAGAAATAGGAACTTCAACTTTTTGTCCGATAATTGGTTCTACAACATCGTAAAATTTTACGGGATGAGCAGTTTCAAGGAAAATGCCTTTTTCGAGAGAATAAATATGCAGGTATTTCTCTATTGCAGCAAATGCAACTGCACCATGTGGATCAGTTAGGTAACCTGTAGTTTCATAAACCCTTTTCAACGTCGCTTTTGTTTCTTCATCAGAAATGCTGAAACTGCTGATAAGGTTTTTGATAACAGGATATTCATTTCCAAAGAGTTCCAAAATACGTACAAAATTGCTCGGGTTGCCTACATCCATTGCATTGGAAATAGTTGCAACTGCTTGTTGGCTTTTATAGAGGCCGTTAGCGATATATTTAGCAACAGAATCATTGGCATTTACCGCGGCTATAAAGTGTTTTACGGGTAGTCCTTGCAGGTGAGCAACCAATCCTGCGCAGATGTTGCCAAAATTGCCGCTAGGTACACATATAACAGGGGGATTGGTTTTATTCTCCCATTGTTGGTATGCATAAAAGTAATAAAATTGTTGTGGCAGCCAACGTGCTACATTAATAGAATTGGCAGAAGTAAGAAACAGTTTTTGGTTTAATGCTTCATCGGCAAATGCCTGCTTGACCATGTTTTGGCAATCATCAAAATTGCCTTCTACTTCTATTGCTTTAATGTTTTTTCCTAAGGTAGTCAATTGCAATTCCTGAACGCTGCTCACTTTTCCCGAAGGGTAAAGAATAACCACATTTACACCTTCTACATCGTAAAACCCGCTTGCAACTGCACCACCTGTATCTCCACTGGTTGCTACTAAAACGGTAATTGGTTTATTGTTACCCTGAACGAAATAGCCGAGACAACGGCTCATAAATCTTGCTCCAACATCTTTAAAAGCAAGGGTTGGCCCATGAAATAATTCAAGTGATGAAATCTGGTCAGTTACATTAACCAATGGAAAATAGAAATTGACTGTCTCTGCAATAATGTGCTCCAAAACATTTGTTGGAATATTATTTCCAACAAAAGGCTGAATTGCAGTAAACGCAATTTCTTCTTTGGAGTAAGTATTAATATTGTCTATAAAGCCAACAGGAAATTTAGGAATATATTCGGGGAAATAAAGCCCTTTATCTGGTGCCTGGCCTTTTATAGTTGCAGTTTTGAAATCTACTATTGGAGATTGATGGTTTAGGCTATAGTAGTGCATAGAATTTTAATTTCACTAAAAAATGAGTAGTTGGAAAATGAAACGATTTTATTTTTACTAATACTTTTTTGATTTTGTGGTTTTTTATTTAAGAAATAATGTTAACCCCGGTTGGGCTTATTGTGGTAACGTGTGTATGGTACTCCAATCCGGTTAAGTCATAAACTGTTTTAATTGCTTGTTCTACATTTCTTGCAATAGTTTCATTTGCACTCAACATAAAAATAGATGGACCCGAACCCGAAATCCCTCCACCGATAGCTCCTGCTTCAAGGCATTTTTTCTTCACTTCGTGAAAATGGGGAATCAAAATGCTTCTAACAGGTTCTACAATTTCATCGTGAAGTGAACGGCCTATTAACTCAATATCATTGGTATATAAACCTGCAAGAAGGCCTGCAACATTGCCCCATTGAGCAATAGCTTTTTGCATAGAAATTTCTTTCTTCAAAATCATTCTTGCATCTGCTGTTTTAACTTCTATTTGTGGATGAACAATTGTAACAAATAGGTGAGGGGTTGGTATGGGAATAATATCCAACGGTTCATTGGAGCGTATTAACGTAATGCCCCCAAATATACAAGGTGCAATATTGTCTGCATGCATAACACCGCTTGCTACTTTTTCGCCGTGCATAGCAAACCGAACTAATTCTTTTTGAGAATAAATATTTCCAAGCAAATGATTTGCAGCAACTACAGCCCCTGCTGCACTTGCTGCGCTGCTTCCTATACCGCTGCCGGGTTTTATGTTTTTATTTATTGTAACCTCAAAGCCAATATTATGATCAATGGTTTTCAGCATCTCTATCAATGGAGCCCCTGCTGTATTTAAAGATGGATCAGTTGGTAAGAGGAACCCATCTGCACTAATGATGACTACTTTCTTTTCTCTCAAAAGCCTTACCTGCATTACATCATAAGGCTCTTGCAGGCACATACCTAAAATATCAAACCCACATACAAGATTAGCTACAGTTGCAGGTGCATGTACTTGAACAACATTATTGAAATTAAGAGATGTTAAATTCATAAGCCGGAAGACTTTTTACAATAAACGTTTATTTTATTAACTGCCAGCCCTAATGATATCAGCAAATACACCTGATGCTGTAACCTCTGCCCCTGCACCTGCGCCTTTTATTACCAAAGGTTGGTCTGTATATCGGTTTGTGTAAAAAAGGACAACATTGTCCTTCCCGTACAAATGAAATAAGTCGTGATTGGGTGGTATTTGTTGCAATCCCGTTGAAGCTTTTCCATTATCATAAGTTGCTACAAATTTTAATTTGCAACCTGCATTTTTTGCATCGTTATACAATTTCAAAAAATGAGTTTCATGCTTAGCAAGTTCTATATAGAAATCTTCTACACTGCCTTCCATACATGATGCAGGAAGAAAGGAAGAATTGCTAATGTTGTCAAACTCAAACAGTTCGCCTGTTTCTCTTGCAAGAATAAGAATTTTGCGCATTACATCACTTCCACTTAAATCTAACCTTGGGTCAGGTTCTGTATAGCCTTCATTCTGTGCATCTTTTACTACTTCCGCAAATGTTTTTGAACCATTGTAATTATTAAATACAAAATTGAGTGTACCACTTAGTACAGCTTGTATTTTATTTACTTTATCACCACTTCGCATTAAATCATTTAAGGTGCCTATTATCGGTAATCCTGCACCTACATTCGTTTCAAATAGAAACGAGGCATTAAATTCTCTTGCAAGCTGTTTTAATTTGTTGTAGTATTCATATGAAGAGGAACAGGCAATTTTGTTACAAGCAACAACTGATATACTCCTCTCTAGCAACACATCGTAGACACTTGCTATTTCGTTATTTGCAGTTACATCGGCAAATATGGTATTAGGCAGGTTTTTAGATTCAATTGTTTCTATAAACTTATCTATAGATGTAGCTTCACCTGCTGCTATGCTTTGTTTCCATGTTGTAAGATCAATGCCCTCGTCATTAAAAATCATTTTTTTGCTGTTGCTTATTCCGGCAACTTTTAGTTGTAGTCTCAAATGATTTTTTAAGTAATCTTGTTGTTGCTCAATTTGTGCAAGCAGTTTGCTGCCTACATTTCCCACACCTGCTAAAAAAAGATGTAGTTGCTTATAGGTGGCCTCAAAGAAGTCTTCGTGTAAAACATTGACCGCTTTTTTTACATCCTTTTTAAAGACAACAGCCGAAATGTTTCGTTCCGACGAACCTTGTGCAATTGCTCTTATGTTAATTCCATTTCTACCCAAAGCACTAAACATTTTTCCGCTAATTCCAGTATGGTTTTTCATATTATCGCCTACCAAAGCAACAATAGAAAGTTCATTTTCTACTATAAGGGGGTCAACTTTTCCGGTCTCAATTTCATAAACAAACATTTTGTCAATTGCGGTTTTTGCCAATAGTGCATTTCTTTGATCAATACCTACACATATGGAGTGTTCCGACGAGCTTTGAGTTATTAGTATGACATTTATTTTTTGCTCCGCAAGTGATTCAAATAGTCGTTTAGAAAACCCCGGAATGCCTATCATGCCATTGCCTTCAAGGCTTAATAGGGCAATTTCATTTATACTCGTTATACCGCTGATGCTACTTTCGTTATTTCCTGTTGAACTTTTAATTAGTGTTCCATATTCATCCGGTGAAAAAGTGTTTTTAATCCATACTGGTATTTCTTTTTTCATTACCGGCTGAATAGTAGGAGGGTAAATCACTTTTGCACCAAAATGTGATAATTCCATTGCTTCCTGATAGGATATATGTGGTAGGGCTTTGGCGGCTTTAACTATTCTTGGATCCGCAGTCATTATACCCGCTACATCAGTCCAAATCTCTAAAGATTCAGCATCTATTGCAGCTGCTACAATTGCTGCAGTATAGTCAGAGCCACCTCTTCCTAATGTTGTAGTTTTACCATTTTCATCAGCACCAATAAATCCTGGAATTACTGTTACAGTATGTTTATTTTCGTTGAAAAAATGTGCAATTATTTCATTAGTTAATTTTAAATTAACAACTGCATTCGTGTGGTTATTATCAGTAACAATTAGCTCCCTTGCGTCTTTCCAAATTGCATCAACCCCACTATTCATCAACCTTGCAGTTATTATACTTGATGAAAGCAATTCACCATAACTTGTTATCCGGTCCTTTGTTATAGGAGTAAATTCTTTAAGTAAAAAAATACCTTTACCTATCTCCTCCAGTTCATTGCACAAAACCTTTACCAAAGTCAATGTTCCACTTAGATGCGATATGGGTATAAGGCTTCTTACAGCTTCCAAATGTCTTTGCTCTATTATTAGCAGTTGTTCTTTGTATTTTTCATTTCCTTCGGATGCTAATTGACCACAATCAAGTAGCAAATCCGTAATGCCACCAAGCGCAGAAACAATCAATGTTATGTTGCCTTTTTTTGATTTTGATTCAACAATTTTAGCAACCTTTTCTATGTTTTCTGCATTTGCAACAGATGACCCTCCAAATTTTAAAACCTGCATTATTGGATATTAATTTTTAGTGTACTTAAGAGCAAATTTTCAATAACGTTATATCTCTTTACTTTATTTAAAAAGGGAAGATAAGAATTTATCAATAGAAGGATATTAGTTCATAACTCTTTCAGTTTCTTTAATTAAGCCATTCACTTTTTCATTTACTAATAATGTCCCCTGAACATATTTTTCATCGTGTTGGCTTGCATCAAGACCAAGCTCTTCATCTTCTAAACTTACCCGTATCGGTTGAAAAAGATTGATGAATTTAAAGATCAAAAATGAAACTGTAAAACTATATGCTATCACAATTACAAGGCCTTTTAATTGAGTGAGCATAAATGCTGTTTCGCCATAAAACAAACCATTTGCGCCTGCTGGGTTTATTGTTTTTGTTGCAAATATTCCAGTTAGAATCATTCCGGAAATACCACCTATACCATGGCATGGAAAAACATCTAATGTATCATCAAGCTTAGATTTTGACTTGTAATAAACTGCTATGTTAGATATAATAGCTGCAACAACTCCGATAAAAATACTTTGAGGAATTCCAACAAAACCAGCACCAGGTGTTATAGCAAGAAGTCCTACCACAGCACCAATACAAAATCCTAATACAGATGGCTTTTTACCTTTCATTGCGTCAAAAAACATCCACGAAAGACCTGCGGAGGCGGCTGCTGTATTTGTAGTAGCAAATGCTGAAACGGCCAAAGCATTTGCACCAAGTGCAGATCCGGCATTAAAACCAAACCATCCGAACCAAAGTAACCCTGTTCCAATTAGCACATAGGGAATATTAGCCGGTGGTATTTCTTTATGCTCAATATGTACAATTCTTCTTTTCAGAACCAATGCACCCGCTAAAGCAGCACAACCTGCTGATATATTCACAACTGTGCCACCTGCAAAATCCAGAACACCCATTTTAAACAAAAAACCTTGTGGGTTCCAGGTCCAATGTGCAAGGGGCGCATAAACAAATAAACTAAAGAGCACAATAAATACTATGTATGATGTGAAGCGTATTCTTTCAGCTACGGCGCCCACCACTAACCCTGGTGTAATTATAGCAAACATCAGTTGAAACAGGGCAAATAATAATAAAGGAATTGTCATAGGAGTTGTAGATCCAATCAACAAAGGGGAACTTGAATTAACGCCTTTGAAAAATAAATATGTTATCGGATTTCCAATAAATCCATGAAAACTCTCACCAAAAGCAAGACTATAACCTATCATTATCCACAAAACACTAACTACTCCAGCTGCTACTACACTGTTGATCATTGTTGAAATCACATTTTTTCTATGAACCATTCCTCCATAAAAAAATGCAAGTCCGGGAGTCATAAGGAAAACCAATGCTGTAGCCACTAACATCCATGCGATATCTGCATTGTTGTAAATATTTTGTTCTCTAAAATTGGGAAAATTTGGCATGAAAACAGAAAAAAGAGCTATAGCTATAAGGCCGATAAATGGGAGAGATTTTTTAATAGTTAAGTTCATTACTGTATTAAATTTTATAAAAAATAATATTTACTATTTGTGCCTCAAAGATAAAATATTTAAAAACATTTAGGCATTTTATTAAAATATTATTAATTTAAATGTATTATTTTTTTACAACTGAAAGACAAAAAGGGGCTTTGTTGTGTACTACTAACATCTAATTTTGCTTTTCTAAATGAAAAATTCCATTAGTTTATTTGACTCTGGTATAAATCAGTTTGAGCATCTCCTTAGTTTAGTAGAAACCAGGAGTCAGGATATACCGGGTTCTATTAATAATTCATATACACGTTACCAGACAACTCATTCTATACAAATAGATGAATCTGCAGTAATGATGTATCATTATGAGCATATTAATTCTCCAAACAATTTTCTTGAACTACGATTTTGCATTCGAAGTAACCGTTATTGTACTCAAAATAATTGTCTGGATTGCGAAAATGACCATTCTAAAGATTGCCACCATAAGCATCAGGCCATAGATGTTTTCAAATTTCGAATCCATGCTACTTTTTTGTCCCAGTTCACTCAAAACTTAAAATTGCAAGATCAAAAAGATGAAGTTCTTGCATTTAAGTACCCAATTTCATTCACCCGTACTTTTCCTATATGTAGTCGGAAACGTCAGGCATTAGATGCATTATTCAATCATAATTTCACCGGAAGTCTGGAAAACATTTTTGTAAACGCAAAAATTCAGGAGTTGCTGTTATATACATTAGATTGTTTAGCAAATGACAAAGAAGAGAGGTTTTCTTGTAAATTTCTCGATAATCAATCCGATAGAGAAAAAATTATCAGGGCACGTGAAATATTGTTGCAACACATAGGCAACCCCATTACAATAAAGGAGTTGAGTCGGAAAGTTGCCATCAACGAGTGTTATTTAAAAAAAGGATTTAAAGAAATATTTGGTACAACTATTTTTGAGTTTTATCAACAACAGCGTATGGAACATGCCAAGTATCTCTTTTATAACAAAGGGCTAAGTGTTACAGATGTATCCTTTCTATTGGGTTATTCTTCCATTTCTCACTTTTCCACTGCATTTAAAAAACATACAGGTCTCAAGCCCTGCGAATTGCTAAGTCCCTTGCCTTAGACTTTTGTATTTTTTAGTTGAGCCGGCATTTGTTCTTTTTGCAGCTGCATTGGCAGCCAGCCCCGTCAATTTTGCGGGGTCGCACATTTCATCTTTTTTAGCTTCATTTATTCTTTCGCCTATTATTTTCCTATTTATATTTAAAGTATCAAGAATTTTTTTCTTGAATTCATTTTCAATCCATTGTATTTTTATTTTAAAAGAGGCAATACGAAAAATTCCTGGGTTGGGTAACGACTTAAAAGTCATAGCAGACAAGGATGTAACTAACAGCTTTAAACTTAATTGCACGATTATGTAGCTGTTATGCCACTTAATTCCAAAACTATTTTTATTAATTCTTCCTTTTTTATTTTGTCTTTAATTGCTAGGTCCTTACCTTCGCAGCCCGTTATAATTTTGGTTAATGGGAAAAGGTCTTTAGGGTTGAGTTGTTTGAGTTTGTATTCGCGGATTATTTTTAAAATATTTATAGAAAATTAAAAATAAATTTTGCGGGGATTAAAAAGCTCTTATCTTTGCACTCCCAAATAAAAAAGGGGTATCAAAAAGTTCTTAAAAATTGCGGTCATCGGGTTGAGGGATGGGTTAAAAAGGTGAAATAATTTTTAGGAAGTTTTCCTTTATAAATTCTCTTCTGATTTACTTGTTTTCTTTCTTGTTTTGATTGTCATTAAAAATATTTTGTTTTCGGGTTATTGTTCATTTCCTGTAATAGTTGATGAGGCAATAGTCTGGGGATATCAAGTTCTTTGAAAAGTATGGAAGTAACAGCGTGAATAGTTTTGATAGACTATTTACCTGGGTAAGAAAAGCGTAACATAATAACAGAACACAAGACTTTAATTTTTTTTTGAGGAATTAATAGTCAGTTCAAACAAAACAT
>JANPGE010000262.1:0-9962 GCA_031423805.1 Segetibacter sp.
TTTTACAATAGATGCCCGGTTGAGCCGCATTGTGAGCGATGGGTTTATAGACCGGGCAGCGACAGATTTAAAGGCGGCATATTTGTCTGCGGCTTATGTAGCAGCAAAAAGCACCATTCGATTCAATTTTATTTCAGGAAAAGAAAAGACATATCAGGCATGGAATGGTGTGCCGGAAAATAAGTTACTTAATGACCGTACTTACAACAGTGCAGGAACTGAAAAACCCGGTGAACCTTATAACAATGAAACAGACAATTATGGGCAGGATCATTATCAGTTATTTTTTAATCATTCCTTTAGCAATAAACTTGCATTTAACACCGGAGTTTTTCTTAGCAAGGGTAAAGGGTATTATGAGCAATACAAAGCAGAGGCTGCTTACAATGATTATGGATTGCCAAACCCGATAATGGGTGGAGATACACTTACAAATACAGATCTTGTAAGACAATTATGGTTGGATAATAGTTATTATGGACAAATCTTTTCTCTTCAATACAAGCAGCATTCTGATCAGGTAACACTTGGCGGCGGTTGGACAAGGTATGAAGGCAATCATTTCGGAAAAGTTATTTGGGCACAAACCGGTATTGAAAAAGATTATGAGTACTATAGATTAGATGCACTTAAAACTGATTATAATCTTTACGCAAAATGGCAGCGTGCTGTAAGTAAAAAGATTGATTTATATGCTGATCTTCAATACAGGCATGTTGGGTACAACATGAATGGCTTTCGCAATAACCCAACTATAAAAGTGAACAGGGTTTTTGATTTCATAAACCCTAAGGCGGGAATTAGTTACAGCAACAAAGGCTACAAAGTATTCGTAAGTTATGCACTTGCAAACAAAGAACCTAACAGAGACGATTTTGAAGCAGGTATAATACAACAGCCAAATCATGAAACCTTGCACGATTTTGAGTTAGGAATAGAAAAGCGTTATAGCCGTTATAGTTGGGGTGCAACGGCATATTATATGCTCTATCAAAATCAATTGATTCTTACAGGAAAAGTAAATGATGTTGGGGCTTACACACGTGTAAATGTACCCAAGAGTTATAGGGCAGGAGTAGAATTGCAGGGAAAGGTCAACTTTGCAAATTGGATAAATGTGGCCGCTAATATTGCTTACAGCAGAAATAAAATTAAAACTGCAGATGAATTTTTAGATGATTATGATAATGGCGGACAAGTGAAAATTCAGCACAACAATGCTTCTATTGCATTTTCCCCCGAGGTAGTAGGTGGAGCAACGGTTAGCATAGTGCCTGTTAAGAATATGGTTGTAAGCTTTTCTGAAAAATATGTCAGCAGACAGTATCTTGATAATACCCAAAATGAGAAACGCAGCCTGAATGCTTACTTTGTGCAGGATTGCAAAGCTTCTTACAAAGTGAATACAAAGTTATTTGGCCAATTAGAAGTGGTTGCAGCAGTTTATAATTTATTAAACAGGAAGTATGAACCCAATGGCTATACTTATAGCTACATTTACGAAGGTAAAACAACTACTGAAAATTTTTATTATCCAATGGCCGGTAGAAATTTTATGTTTGGATTGAATGTTAAGTTTTGATAGAATTTCACAATGCTGATGTAAGTATTTAAAAAGCTAACTAAGGTCATCTTTTTATATTTTGTACAAAGTTTACTTCGCAGCAAAATATTACCAGATAAATTATGAATCACCCATATAAATATTTGACAGCAAAAGAAGCATTGGATGTTGTAAAAAGTGGTCAACGGATTTTTGTGCAGGGAAGTGCATGTACACCGCTCCATTTACTTCGGGCACTTGCATTGGAAAAAGATAGATTGCAGGATGTTGAAATAATTGCTATCACTTTACAAGGTGAAATAGAATTAGCAAGACCTGGATTTGAAAATTCATTTCATATAAACTCATTGTTTGTTTCAGAGCCTGTACGACAGGCCGTTTGCGAGGGACGTGCTGATTTTATTCCAGCATTTCTAAGCGATATTCCAGACATGATGCGCAGTGTGTTGCCAATTGATGTAGCATTGGTACATGTATCCCCACCTGATATTCATGGCTATTGTTCGTTGGGGGTATCTGTAGATGTTGCCCGTACTGCCGTGAATTGTGCAAAGCATATTATAGCACAGGTGAACCCACAGATGCCTCGTACACATGGCGACGGTATGATACACACCAGCAGATTTACCGCAATGGTGTATCACGATGAAGCATTGCCACAAGTAGATTATGGCGCAAAAGTTGGTGCCACTGAACTTGCCATTGGAAAAAATGTAGCTGATCTTATAGAAGATGGAAGTACGCTACAAGTTGGTATTGGTACTATTCCCGATGCGGTTTTGAAATCCTTATTTAGTCATAAGAACCTTGGTATGCATACCGAAATGTTTAGCGATGGAGTCATACCATTGTTTGAAAAGGACATCATCAACAATTCAAAGAAAAAAATCCATCCTAATAAAATGGTAACTGCTTTTGCACTCGGAACACAAAAGCTATACAACTATGTACATGATAATTCCGCAATTGCATTTTTGGATATCGATTATGTAAATGATCCACATGTTATAAGGCGCAACCCAAAAGTAGTTGCTATAAACAGTGCAGTTGAAATAGATATTACCGGACAAATTTGCGCCGATAGTATAGGCACATATCAATACAGCGGCATTGGTGGGCAAATGGATTTTATGCGTGGCGCTGCTTTAAGTCAAGGCGGCAAACCCATCATAGCCATCACCAGCCGCACCAAGAAAGGTATATCCCGCATTGTTCCTTATCTGCAGCAAGGAGCAGGAGTGGTAACCACACGTGGTCATGTACACTATGTAGTAACTGAATATGGCGTTGCATATCTCTACGGCAAAAACCTTCGCCAAAGAGCAAAAGACCTCATATATATCTCACACCCCGATGACAGAGAAATGCTGACCCGGCAGTGCTTTGAGCGGTTTAAGTTGTTTGTGTAGGTTTTTTTAAAAAATTGAGCATTTTTGTTTCAAATGTAAATAATAGCAATTATTATTTGTTAGCTATATGCAGTTTTGTTAGGTCATATCCCAAATGCCTTATGACGTAAAGCTTATAAGCAGAAGAATATGTCCGTTACCCAAAGTCAATAAAAATGAGGTAAAAACGTATTATCCTATTGGGAAATTAATCTTGTGCATTAATACAACTTATCAATTGCTGGAAAGTGTTGTATTTCTTTTTGTGGATGTTATAGTCGGAATAGGTGTCTTTTCCAAAATATACCCGCATTGCTGTTGCCCCCTGTGCTAATAGCATTTTAATGGCAAATTCATCTAACGGATATTGTATACCTATGTGCCAATGTACTTGGTACTTCTCTGATTTGTTATCTCCCGTGTATGGAGATACGTAATCACCACTACTATTTAAAGGTTTTGCAGTCGCCAACTCATAAGACTTTTGATCTTCAAGCAAAATAATTAGTTTAGATCCGGCAGGAATAATTTTTGCACTGTCTATGTCTTCTTTAGTAGGCTTAAAATTAGTGTAGTAATATCCATCAACAAACAAGATAAGCTGTTTTAGGGTGTCTTCTTTAACGAACCGAACCTGAGGCACGTACTCCTTTAAATTTCCAAATAGTGTGGTTAGTTTTTCCCATTTGGTCCATAATATTTTTTTATGTGTAAACTTATCTACTTCGTTCTTGTCGTATTTACAATCACTATTTTGAGAAATACAAGGGAACGCAACCATGATCAAAAAGGCACTTACAATTAGCTTTTTCATCTGTGTTAGTTTTTGATTATAAAAATAAAACTTTTTTTTATTATTTTTTCTTTTTATAATAATAGAATTTTTCAATAGGGGAAAATCAGTTCGCAGCTGTTTAATAATTTTTTCCTTTAATCTATTTGCGATTCAAGAGTGTGCTTTCAATAGTTTACTCCTCCCGAGTTGCTTTTACAACAAAACACAGAAAAAGCCCAATAGCACTACAACCCTCAAGACGTGCGACGCCCAAAATGGCAAATCACGGAACAAATGTTTGTTCCATAAAAATAGGCTGCCTATGCGGACAGCCTATTTGAATTGTGGGGACTTGTTTATTCCCCCACTACTTCATTGTTTTTGCTCTTCCAGCTTCGGTGTTTGGCGCCGTCCATCTTTACTATTTTGGGCGTAAACTTTCCGACTACATCTACCAACGCCTGTTGCGATTGCATGACTTCGGTAATGTCTTTGTAGGCAAAAGGCGATTCGTCTAACCCGCCGCCGAGCAGCTTTACACCAAACTTTTTCAGTTCGTCTTTAAATTGTTTATCGGTCACGGAGGCAATGGCACGGGTGCGGCTCATCTTTCTGCCAGCCCCATGTGCAGCGGAGTTGATGGCTGCAGTTTCGCCTTTGCCTTTCACAATAAAACCATCGGCAGTCATGCTGCCAGGTATGATGCCCAACACATCTTTACCCGCCGGTGTAGCACCTTTGCGATGCACAATTACTTCGCGGCCTTCCCACATTTCTTTCCATGCAAAGTTGTGGTGGTTCTCCACCATGGTCAGTGGTTTGCGTGCAAGTTGACGTGCAATCTTAGCATGAATGATGTGGTGACAGGCGCTTGCATAATCGCCGGCAAGGTTCATGGCGTTCCAGTATTCAATGCCCGGTTCTTCGTCCAATGTTAGCCATGCCAGGTTCTTTGCATCGTGTGGCAAACGCCTTTTGCTGATAGCAATTTTGGTATAGTGATTGGCAATGTTTGCACCCAAAGCCCTGGAACCGGAGTGCGACAACAAGCCAACATAGCTACCCGCTTCCACGCCAAGCACGGCATCTTTTTCGGCCACTTCTATCACCCCAAACTCCACAAAGTGATTGCCCGATCCTGATGAGCCCAACTGCTTCCATGCCCGTCCGTGCAGGTTTTTGAGCAATGGCAACTGGTAAAACAAATCATTGTCCATCACTTCATGATCGGCGGCACGGTCAAACTGTCCGCCGCTGCCAAACAGCGTGGCTTCGTTTATTTCACGGGCAAAATAACTTTCACGTTGTGTCAGTTCTTTTGGGTCAATGTCAAAGATGCTTAGGCACATTCGGCAACCAATGTCGACACCCACTCCGTAAGGGATCACGGCATTGTCAGTAGCCAACACGCCACCAATCGGCAGCCCATAACCGCTGTGTGCATCGGGCATCAAAGCCCCCGCAACACTTATGGGCAGTTTGGCCGCCTGGTACATTTGGTGCATGGCGCCTTCCTCTATATGCTCTTGGCCAAAAACATTGAACTGTATGCCCATTTGGTTCATCGAAATTTCTGCACCTTCAGCATTTTCTTTTGGTAGCAAATGTTTTGCAATCGCTTCCAATATCGGATCGTTTTCAAACTCGGTTGGTGTGGCCAATATGTTTTTCAAGATGGCGAAAGCATCCTCTTTTGAATGATGTTTGTAATGCTTTTCCATCAGCTTCATGGCTATGCTTATGACCGGTCCTTCCGGGTAGCCAATAGCCCTCAATTCTTTTCCTTCTATTTTTAACTTGTTCATGTTGTGTTCGTTTTATTGATGCCGCTATTATTATTCAAAGCATCGTTGTTGCATCACCCAAATTCAGTGATTTGGTATGCACTTTTATTTTTGTAAGCTCGATCATTCTGCCCATCTCTTGCTGCCAGCATATAGCTGCATTGCAGCTTGTTATTTACCATCATAAAAACCTCCTTTCTTTTTTTGATTTTAATTCACTGCTTGTTTATCGACCGATTTCTTTTTATTGAGCAGACATTTGTTCCTTGATTGAGCATCGTTGTGCTGCTTGCCCCGTCATTTATGCGGGGTCACACGTCTAGAGGGTTATGCTACTATTGAGCTTTTTCCACCTTTTGCTACATCAGCACTATTGCTATTATAGAAACCATTCTTTCCCTTGTTCCATTTTTATAAACACTTCATCGCCTTTTTTCCAATTGCTTTGTTTTGTTCTACTCACAATTGTTATTTCGTTAACCACTATCTCCACATCATAATAACCACCTCTAAAAGTTGTTTTGCCGACAATTCCCTTTACACCTTCAACTGTTGATATGCTCAAGTGCTCTGGTCTTACTATCATGCTTTTTCCTTGTACAGCAAGACCCTTTGTGTTTAAGAAAAGCTCAACATGTTCTGGTTTTATAAGATTATAGTTTCCGAACATTCCTGCTACATATTCATTCTCCGGTTGATAATAAATTTCTTCCGGCGATCCTTGCTGAACGATTTGTCCATCCTGCATGACCAATATTTCGTCTGCCCATGGAAGCGTATCATCAGGGTCATGCGATGTGAGCAAGCAAGTAATCTGCAACCGCTCCGCAACATCATCCAACACCTGTTTCAATGTATTGGTATGAATAGGATCAAGGTTAGAAAACGGTTCATCCAACACCAACAACCTTGGCGATTTTACCAGCAACATGCACAGTGCAATCCGTTGTTTTTCTCCGCCTGAAAGTTGATCTGTCCTCCGCTGCAACAAGTCACTGATTCTGCATATTTCAAAAATTGCAGCCGCTTCAGCTGTTGTTAGTTTGTTTTCAAACCAAATCAATTCTTCCACACGATAGTTGTTCAGCAGTTCATAATGCTGCGACAAATATGCAATCTGCGGATGTCCAGGCAATAGCTTATCAAGCGGACCGATAATTTTTTTTCCGTCAAACAAAATACTGCCACTATCAGCCTGTGCCAAACCTGCAATCATTTTCAACAAAGTCGTCTTACCCGCTCCCGATACACCTGCGATAGCAATTTTTTGCAAATGTTCCTGTTTGAAACTGATGTTCTTAATCTCCAATCCCCCAGACAATAGCTTGCTTACGTTTTGAACTTCTAATAGCGGCATACTTTCTCTCGTTTTATTAAAACGTGAATGTATTTATTGTATCGGATACTCCTTACAGGTTTTTTTCATAAATTGCAAATAGTAAATTCTAAATTTGCAGTAAGTATGAACATATCAGCAATACGGCAACAAATTCAAAATCATGCAACACTCAATTGAGCAACCTCCATTTCAGGAGCGAAGTGCAGGTTATTTTGATGAAAAAGCAAAGCAGGCAAAAGGCACTGAAAAAATGTTGGTTGCCCTTGAAATGAGCAAATACCTTACTGCTGCACGTGAACATGGTATGTCTTTTGAAGAACTTGAAAACGCTGGTTTTAGATTTGCAAAATTACCCCACATCCCAAATTAATGAACGTCTTTACTCGTTCACTACAAGCAATGGCTGCATCTACCATTGTTACTTTTTCGATTTTGGTACTGCCTTTTCCGATTATCCTGATTTAGCTCCAAAAGTTTTTGGTTTTAATCTTGAACTCCAATATAAGCCACATCAAAATATTGGTTTTGATAAGCGAATAGCTGAAACTGTTATTACCATACTTAAAACTTTTCTTGATGATAAAGTGAATGCCGTAGTTTACATCTGTGATAATAGTGATGGTAGAGAAAAAGCCCGTTTCCATAAGTTTACCAATTGGTTCAGCACCTATGACGATGGAAGCATTATTCAGCTAAAAGGTGTTATCCATGCAGGGAATACTAATATTCTCAATGCCATGCTCATTCACAAAAACAATCCTAACATCAACAGGTTTATTGAAGCTTACGAAATACTTAATGGTATTTACACAAAACCGGATGACGATGAATTGCAGGACATTTTGAATGATGATGGGTGGTAAATTAAAGAAGCCCCCCAAACCTTACAACTTAACTAAATCACTTAAATAATACTTTTTAAAAGAGGGGCTCACTCTAATTGCGTGAACCACTCTTCTCAATGCACCATCCTATCCGCACATTGGCTACTTGCAAAAGCATGTGGCTTGGCTTTAAAAGCGAAACCCATACCCATGATGTAGCCCATAGCTTCCTTCAAAGCATCATTGCTTTTAAAGTTGGGATTGGTGTTAATGTCTGCATGCACTTCCATGTCAATATTGAATGCAGTAAAGATGTCGCACAGGCTAAAAGCCACGTCAATGCTGCGTGCTACTTCATCCAGCATCCTTTCTTTTACAAGCATTTTGCGGTTGGTGGTTTCGTTGTGTATGTACATGAATGCGCCTTTACTCTTTCGTACAAACACAATCACGGTTGCAAATTCTGTAACTTTTTGTTTTACCTGGCTGTCGGTTCCGATGCATACTTTTATAGTGTGACCCATTTCTTTTTCCTTGAGCAACATGTCTCTCACTTCATCTTCTATCGGTTGTTTTAACGGAGATCCATTTAGTCTTCTCCATTGCCGCTGTTTCATCTTTTTTAATTTTTAAAGATGTCACACAACGACAATCGGTGTGTGACATCAGTTCTCAATTAATTCTTCTACTCTTCTGAAACCAATCACGTTTACCTGTTTTGGTTCGTGGTGGTTTTCTTCAGGATTGGTTATTTCTGCAAGGGTCATTGGTTTATTTATTTCCTGTTGCAAACCAAGGTGTTGACTTAATGTCCTCGCTTTACCTACATGCAGTTTGCCAAATTCATATTTTGCTATCAACCTTCCTTTGCGAAGCAATGCACTGTCAACAAGGCTCAACTCGCTATTGAATGTGCAGATTATTTGAACATTCAAACAATCGCTTAGCAGTCCATCGCTTATGTTCAGCAGGTTGCTCACACTACTGTTGCTGCTGTATTTCCTGTCCATGATAATGTTTTCAGCATCTTCAATCACCAAGATTGCATTTGGATTATCAATAAGCAAATCCATAAACTCCGGGTTCATCAGGTTGCTTGCAACTGCCGGTGAAACGAACAAAACTTTCTTTTTCAAACTTCCTATCAGGTGGCGCAGGTAGGTTGTTTTTCCTGTTCCGGGTAAGCCATGAAGTAATACAATACCCTTGTCATTTTCCTTCATCAGCCTTTCACGAATTGTAGCATCTACAGTTTTAAAATCATCGTTGTAGTAAAGGTTTAGATCAAGATCAGTCTGTTTTATTGCCAACGATTTCAAATCCAGTGAACCCGAACTAACGGTAATAATATTTATCTCGTAGTCGTCTTCTTTTTCAGGTGCTTTCATTGTTTTGAAAGTTTCCAGCATTTGGTTTGCTCTTGGAAAATCGTTGTTGCTGAAATAAATTTCCAACCAATCATCGCCAAGCCTCACCACCATTTTACCCTTCAGCTTCAGAAGTGTTTTTGTAAATTCCATTCTTTCTTGTTGCCAGTTGTAATAATTACGCTGATAACAGTCTATTATTCTCCCAAACCTTCCTGTTTGAATTAGTTTAAGAACTTCTCCGGTATCCACGTTATTTATGTAATGAATGCAGGGTAGGGTTTTAAACTCTTTTAGGTAGTAGTTTTTAGGTTCAATAAAATGGTCATCAAAAAGGCCTGTTGGTTTCTTTCTGTTCAATGTTTGTTTTAATTTTTGCCATGCAAGCTGTAGCACTTCATTACACCAAGGTATTAGGGCAATAATGAGGCGAACCAATGCTATGACTATTATTATCTGTATCATAAAATCTGATTTGTCATTTTTTTTTAATAGTTACATTTCTAATCAACATTATTTCATTTCAAGAACAAGCATAGTTGTACATTTTTTTTGTCAATTAATTTAGTTGCATGGGTTGCAGGATTCGAACCTACTCCGACAGTGTTGGAGACTGTCATGCTGCCAATTACAATCAAACCCATATGCGTGGTGCCTCCCGGAATCGAACCAGGATGTCTGCTACTTCAAAGCAGCGCAATAGAACCATCTCTGCCAAAGCACCTTTGCGGATGAAGAAAGATTTGAACTTTCAACCTTCGGCTTAACATCCCGCCAACGGCGGGACTACCATTGAGCTATTCATCCTTTTGTTGTTGGTCCGCAGGGATTTGAACCCTGAACTTTCCGGTTAAAAGCCGGATACTCTGCCAATTGAGCTACGAACCATTTTTGTTGCGACTTTCAGATTTGAACTGAAAA
>JANPGE010000263.1:0-22616 GCA_031423805.1 Segetibacter sp.
CCGCAATCAATTGAACCTTCTCTTGCTTAAATTCTTTGCTGAAATGACGCATTTGCCTAAGTTTTATTTTCATAAATTTACCATTTGTGAAAAGTTATTAACCAAACTTGGCGTCAACGTATATCATGAGAGATCAGTTTAAAAAAAATAATTTTTACGATGCAAAAAATTTTAGTTGCCAATAGAGGTGAAATTGCTTTACGGGTTATGCGAACCATTCGTAAAATGGGTATTAAATCTGTAGCAGTTTTTTCTGAAGCAGACAGAAATTCGCCTCACGTTTATTTTGCTGATGAAGCCGTGTGTCTTGGTCCTGCGCCTTCTAACCAATCTTATCTGAATGGCGATAAAATTATTGCTTTCGCAAAAGAACTTGGCGTAGATGGTATTCATCCCGGATATGGTTTTCTAAGTGAGAATGCAGACTTTGCCCAAAAAGTAGAAGATGCAGGTATTACTTTCATAGGTCCGGGACCTGATGCAATGCGTATTATGGGTTCTAAACTTGCAGCTAAAGATTGTGTAAAGCAGTATAACATTCCCATGGTGCCGGGTGTGGACAAAGCAATTGATGATATTGCATTTGCCAAGGAGACTGCACAAAAAATTGGATATCCCATTCTCATAAAAGCATCAGCAGGTGGTGGTGGTAAAGGAATGAGAGTTGTAGAAAAAGATGCAGACTTTGAAGAACAGATGGAAAGAGCAGTGAGTGAAGCTATGTCCTCGTTTGGTGATGGTGCTGTATTTATAGAAAAGTATGTTACTTCTCCACGCCATATAGAAATACAGGTCTTAGCAGATAAACATGGCAACACAGTTCATCTTTTTGAAAGAGAATGTAGTATTCAACGTCGTCATCAGAAAGTTGTTGAAGAATCTCCCTCTACAATTTTAACTCCTGAAATAAGAAAGAAAATGGGTGAAGCTGCTGTTATGGTAGCAAAGTCATGCAACTATATTAGCACAGGTACTGTTGAATTCTTAATGGATGATCAACTCAATTTTTATTTCCTGGAAATGAATACCCGCCTGCAGGTAGAACATCCTGTTACAGAAATGATAACCGGAATTGATCTTGTAGAAGAACAAATAAAAATTGCCCGGGGAGAGGCTTTAAGCTTTACTCAAGATGATCTTACAATAAATGGACATGCACTTGAACTAAGGGTCTGCGCAGAAGATCCGCTCAACAATTTCCTTCCATCTATAGGAACGCTTGATAAGTATGAAAAGCCTGATGGAGAAGGGGTTCGGGTAGATGATGGATATGAACAAGGCATGGACATACCCATTTATTATGACCCAATGATTGCCAAACTTGTAACTTATGGCAAAAACAGAACAGAAGCTATTCAAAAAATGAAAGAGGCAATTAAGTCATACAAGATAGAAGGGGTAGCAACCACTTTATCTTTCGGAACATTTGTAATGGAACATGAAGCTTTTATTTCTGGACATTTTGATACCAATTATGTAAAGCAATATTACACACCTGAAAAGATAAATGAGAAGCAACAATTTAATGCTTCTGTAGCTGCTATAGTAGCCTTGAAATATTTTCTGGAAGAACAAAAAATTTCTCAACCTCTTGAGCACAAAACCACAAGTTGGAAAAGGAGATTGGCTTAGGAGTTATGAGTTATGAGTTATGAGTTATGAGTTAAGTGTCACGTGTTAAGTGTTGGGGGTTGAGTGTTTAGCGTTTAATGTTTTAAAAGCCTGTTCCGGTTTGGAACAGGCTTTTTGCATTAATATTACAACGGGAAATTTCCCGTAAATGTGAGGGGAAATTTCCCGTATAAAAAACGGGAAATTTCCCGTTTTTTATTTGAATTTTTATGTTAACCTTTATGCTTTATTAGAATCAGGGGCTTTCATTTTTTAAAATTGATAAAGTTCGGGATGACTAAACAAACTGCTTTACTATATTTATTTTGTTTCATTGGTTATACTCTTTGCTATAGCCAAAATGATTCTACTACAAAGGGATTACCTGATGTAACTGCATTACAATCAAAATATGTTGACAAAGTAGATAAGAAAATTACCGCACTGGAAAGTAGCATTGAAAAGAGTACACTTAAGACATTACAGCATTTACAAAAGCAGGAGCGAAAACTACAAAAGAAACTGGCACTAAAAGATAGTGTAGCTGCCAAAGCATTGTTTGCCCAAAATAAATACCAACAGTTTGCAGATAAAATAAAAAACCCTCCGGTTGCTGCCAAACTAAAAGAATACATACCACAGTTTGACAGTTTGAAAACAAGCCTGGCATTTTTAGATAAAACAAAAGGGCTCACAGATAAACTACCTGTAGGGTATGCTGACAAACTAAAATCTGTAAATACCAATATAGCAGGTTTAGAAGGTAAAATGCAACAGGCAGAACAACTAAAAGCCTATATAAAAGAAAGAAAGCAACTGCTGAAAGCTGAACTGGAAAAATTTGGTATGCTAAAACAACTAAAGTCACTTAACAAAGAAGCCTACTACTATACAGCACAAATCAATGAATACAAGGCCATACTAAAAGACCCCAAAAAGATAGAACAAAAAGCATTGGCGCTATTGAACAAAATGCCTGCCTTTACTGACTTTATGAAGAAAAACAGTATGCTGGCGCAATTGTTTAAAATGCCTGACAACTATGGCTCGGCAGAAAGCCTTGCAGGTTTGCAAACAAGGGCGAGTGTTCAGAATATAATTCAGGCAAAGTTTGATGCAAGTGGGGTAAATCCCCAACAATATTTGAATCAGCAAATGCAGGCTGCACAGGGGGAATTGAATAAACTGAAAGACCGCCTCAACCAAAAACTTAATGGCGGAAATGGGGGAAATGCATCTGAAGAAGGATTTAAACCGAACTCACAAAAAGTAAAAACCTTTTTGAAACGAATAGAATATGGTGCCAATGTACAAAGCCAACGGCCTAACAGCTTACTACCTGTAGCTACAGACTTTGCTGCTACGGCAGGGTATAAGCTAAACGACAAAAGCATTATAGGCATTGGAGCAAGTTATAAATTAGGATGGGGCAATGGATTTAAAGACATACACTTTAGCACACAAGGTGTTGGGCTAAGGAGTTATGTAGATTTAAAACTAAAGGGAGGTATTTGGATGAGTGTTGGGTATGAAAAAAACTATCAGAGTGGGCTGGCACAAACCTCACAAGGTGGCCTCTCCCTAAACCCTACTACAGGAGGTGAAGGAAACAGAATTGGAATGTGGCAAACAAGTGGATTGATTGGAATAAACAAGAAATATAAGATTGGAAAAAAGACCAACAGCCTGCAATTATTATGGGATTTTTTAAGCTATCAGCAAGTACCAAAAACGCAGCCGATTGTGTTTAGGGTGGGATACTTTTTTAATTAAAAATTGTTAATTATTAATTATGAGCGGTTATGTCTTGATACTTGATACTAACTACTTGCTACTAACGAATAATACTAAAGCAATTGGGCCGGTTGTGTCTAATATCTAAATACTAAATACTTAATACTAAATACTTAATACTATATGACTATGCTAAAAATTCTTTTTGTGCTGCTGTTGAGTGGCTTTGTTTTGAGTGGGTATGGGCAATCTGCTGACTCGCTGACTATAAAAAATATTGATGGCGCCGATGTTTCGTTGCTGTCTTATCATGGGAAGAAGATTTTGTTTTTGATAGCACCTTCTGATCTTTCTGATTCGCTAAAAGTGAATGAGATAGCGGCTTTTAATGCACAATATGGCGACAGCCTGCACTTGGTGTGCATTATGAGCAAAGAGGATGGCTATGTTGACAGTAACAAAGCGGCCATAAAAAGCATGTATCAAAGCAGGGGGCTTAATGTATTGCTAACCGAGGGCATGTACACCAAAAAAGCTGCAGGTACTAACCAATCTACACTCATGCAGTGGCTCACCAAACGCAGCATCAATAAACGGTTTGACGAGGATGCCGGCGGGGTGGGGCAACAATTTTATGTAAATGAAAATGGAAAATTGTTTTCGGTATTGGTGGCACAAACACCATTGCTTTCACCAGCTGTGAAGCGGAATATAGATAGAAAAATGTAAGTAAGCTATTAATAAGGTATTAATAAGCTATGTTTTGTTTATAAAAAATTCACTTTTCAATTATCTAATGATGAAAATTTTTGAAAAAATACGAGTAGGCATTTTAATTATGATTTTGGTGCCGATAGGTTCTTTTTCGCAAATGCAACATGTAATAAATTGGTCTTGCCCTAATACAATGGTGATAGAGGGAGGGCTGGCTATAAACACGAGCATACCTATTTCTGCAAATATCAATAACCTTGTATCCATTAATGGCTACAATTTTGACGAGGCATCGACAATAGCATTTTCTATTGCTTGGCAAGGCGAAGGATTTAAAAACCCAACAGCATCTTCAAGTGGGGGATATGCCCCTCCTGTTTCATTAGGGGTTTCGCAAGATGGTACTGTTATTATTTATCTGCGAACAGGTTTTGTTGCTGATATAAATTTACAAATTTCATTTGCTGCACTTGGCGGTACAATGGATGGAGATTGGTTAAAGAATTGGACAGTATCAGTAGGGGAAGGGTGGAATGATACACCAGTAATTTATGCAAATAACTTTAATGGTGACACCAAAGTTCAAGGATTGCTAACTGCAAATTCTGCAGCTATAACTGATGCATATATCGGCAACATGACTGTTGCTAAAGTAAAGGGGGTTTTGCCCGTAGAAGACCCTGTAAATGAAGGTGAAGTTACATTAGTACCAGGTGATGGGGGTATCAACATCATTAGCGGTAATGACAACCATAGTTATATAGATTTTAGAGGGCTTGACCACTTAAATAGTGTACAAGGAAGGATATTACATTCGGACAATCTAGGCTTTAGGATTTTTACAAATGGTGTAACAAAGACCTTGTCTAACAACACTGTGGTTCCTAATCCTCCGGCCATGGTCATTAACAACAATGGTGTTGTAGGCATTGGCAATACAACCGATTTAGCGTCAACAAGTACTACTCCGTATAAATTGTTTGTAGCAGGCGGCATAAGGACACGAAAACTAAAAGTAGATGCCGCTGCCACATTGTGGCCAGACTATGTCTTTGAACCAACTTACGGCCTCCGCTCATTAGCTTCTTTAGAAGCGTTTATTAAAGCAAACAAACACCTGCCTGACGTACCGAGTGCTGATGATGTAAATAAAGATGGCGTGGATGTAGGTGATGTACAGGCGGCATTGCTGAAGAAAGTAGAGGAGCTTACGCTGTATGTGATAGAGCAGGGAAAAGAAATAAAAATGTTACAAAAGATAATCGCTGGGAAATAAAATATTTATACATGAAGTATTATTTTCTATTAGTTGGGCTAACTGTCAGTATCTTATTCAAACCGGCAATATTTTACGCCCAACAGTCTGGTAGTTTGTTTAAGAGCATAACAATAGCTTCACCAAATGCCGCTTCGTTAGGGAAGTATGGAGATTTTCCAATAGGATATAACACGGGTACCCCTCAAATAAATATTCCAATATACACCCTAACAGAAGGAACCCTATCTCTCCCTATAAGCGTTAGTTATCACTCTAGCGGCCTAAAAGTATTAGAGGTAGCAAGCTCTGTGGGTATGGGCTGGTCTTTGAACGCCGGAGGAGTCATTACAAGAACCGTTCAGGGTTCCCCTGATGATCGCGGCCACCTTTCAAATACAACACATGGATTTTTTAGCAATTACGGCTATTTCAATTATTTATTTAACCCATCTGGGGGAGGAGCTGGAACAAGTTGTTATAATTATCCGGAAGAAAACGTAGCCGTAATGGATGAATGGAATTTCTTTCAGGGAGTCAAAGATGGCGAACCTGATTTATTTGTTTTTAATTTTGGGAATTATAGCGGTAAGTTTTTCTTCAGTGATGATAGAACACCGGTTTTACTTCCTGAAAAGGATTTGAAAATTGAACCAATTGTCCAAAATGTTGCAGAAAACATAATCGGGTTTATTGTTACAACTCCAGATGGTATGAGATATTATTTTGGCAAAAATCAAGAGAATGATGGAAATATTGATGCAATAGAATCTACAAATCCTTTTACATCTGAGAATGGGGTGAGTTATGGTGGAGTTATCTCTTCCTGGTATTTGAATAAGATACAAACTCCAGATTCTAAAAATCAGATCAATTTGATATATCAAACAGACCAATACAGCACTTATACTATTTCAACTTTTCCAGTGGCTGATGATGACATAACTAATAAGCATTGCACTTTGGTTAAGAACTATATAGATGGAGTAAGACTCAGTCAAATTGTATCTTCGAATGGGCAGGTTAATTTACTACCGGGAGCAGTAAGACAAGATTTGGGAGCGTATAATCCTAAGACTATTACTGATATCGTTAATACAGATTCAAAATCCTTAGGTGTGATACAAATTTCTAATGGTGGAACTCTCTGCAAAGAATATGAATTTTCTTATAGTTATTTTGAAGACAATACCAGCTCAGTTCCTTACATCTTATCCGGTGGGGCAACAATTACAACCGATAGTAAACGTTTAAAATTAGACGCTATCCAGGATAAATCCTGCAATAATAGCCTCAGTCTTCCGCCTTATTCATTTGTATACAGTTCGGGAACTTTTGCTCCCCGGCAACTAACTTTTGCTCAGGATCATTGGGGATATTACAATGGAAAGGTAAATAATGCAGGACTAATACCTAGCTATACTGAGAATGACATCTACGTTACTCCTGGGGCTAATCGTGAATCAAGCTGGCCCGAAATGAACTGTGGGAGTTTGCAAAAAATATTATATCCAACGGGAGGTTCCGCAGAATTTGAGTTTGAGGCGCATGACATATGGGCAAACTTCATTTATAACAATGATGTGTTCATAACTCAATCGACAATAGGGTATGGTACGGGACCCAATCCGCAAATCCCAATAAGCTTGATAGCCTCATCTAATAAATATCGATTCGTTATGGATTTTACGCCCGGTATTCCTCCTAATGGAAGAGCATATATTCAAAATTCAAGCTTTCAAAATATAGGAATAGAAGTAAACAATCAAGCACTTCATTCGGAAGTTGTTATCACACCTGGACAAGGAAATCATACATTTTACTTAAGTGGAATGGATTTGACCACAAATACAATTGCGACCGTAAAAGTCTATGAAATAGTTCCAACTTCATTTCAAGATAATAAAAAAATTGGGGGATTAAGAATAAAAAGGCAGACTATTAAGGATGGATTGACAAACAATGATTTGGTTACTAATTATTTTTATAAATCAGGATCTCATTCTACAGGTCACCTGTATTCCCGTCCTATGTATGTGCGGGTTTTGCGAAATAATATACTTAGGGATATTGGGTTAGCTCCAGATATCTATAACAGCACAACTAATGGTTGCTTATTTCTAAGCACAGGTGTTGGATTTAAAAAATCACCTAATAGTCTTCGACCTATGGAAAATTTCCAGGGAAATCATATTGGCTATAATTTTGTTGAGGTTTCAAAACCAAGTAATGGTATTAGTAAGTACCAGTTCTTTGGATCTCCCTATTGGGATCAAAATCTAGATGATGTAAGTATCCGAAATGTGAATAGATCTTGTGATGCTTCTATTCCTAATGCCCCGGATGCGCCATTGCCTTTCGAGTTTAAGCGAGGTGAATTAAGTTATGAATCACACAAAGACGAATCAGGTAACTTTATTAAGGCCGTTTACTATGATCCTATCTACACCTTAAATGAAAAAGTTACTCCAATTGCGGTATATGGCTTGGGATTTTTAACACTTAGTAGTTTGCAAACTGCTAAGAAGACCTATATGAAAACTATCACTGATAATTATTCTCAAACAGGTGCTATATTATCAACTACCGAAGAGGATTTTTACGAAAGTCCATACCACAATGAAATCACCAGAAAAAAGATAATAACATCTAAAGGAGAAATAATAGAAACTAAAATAAAGTATGCCTTTGATTTTAGATTGCCATCCTGCGAAGCTTTAACTGATTGCTATCAAAATTATCTGACTAGCTATACAAACGCCAACAATACTTTTGATTACGGCATTGCAACTTGTACATCATCCACCTGCAATTGCAAATATCCTATTTTTCAATCTTTCAGGTACTATTGGAGCTTAGCACGTAAGGCTTATCTTGATTGCAGAAAACTAAATTTTACAGGACCAAATAATAATTTTAAAACTTATCATAATAACGCAAAAACTAATGCAGACGTTTTATTAAAACCAATATTGGAATTACAAGACTTGCATATAAATGCCCCAATAGAAACAACTACCTGGAAAAACAATGTTTTATTAAATGCGAGTTATACCAATTATGATTTTTTCGGAACCAATGTATATCCCAAAACAATTGATGAAATAAAACTGGCTGCACCCACCACCGCATTTACCTCATCGGCCAATACCAACACGGTATTGACAAAAGACCCGCTTTACCAACCTGAAACTTCGATTAATTTCAGTAATGGCAACCTGTCGGAGGTGCTTAAAAAAGACGGGGTGCCTGTCAGCTACGTGTGGGGGTATAACAACAGCTATCCTGTAGCCAAGGTAGCAGGTGCTACTGCTGCACAGGTGAACGCTATCAACCTTGTGCAAAGTGTGTTGGATAACCCTGCCAGCGATGCTGCCATGCGGACAGAACTGGACAAATTAAGAACAGGGCTGAACGGTGCGCAGGTGGCTACTTACACTTACTCCAAACTATTGGGGATGACCTCTGAAACGGATGCTAATGGAAAAACAATTTATTACGAATATGATTTGCTCGGTCGGTTGAAACTGATACGGGATAAGGATGGGAATATTTTGAAGACGATAGAGTATAAGTACCAACAGTAGTTAATTATTAATTGTTAATTGTTAATGCGGGTTTTTTCTTGTAGTAAAAATTTTAAAGTAAAAAGCTTATGCCTTACTTTTTGAAACATATTGGTTTTGTAGCGGGGTTGTTGTTGGTCATGAATAGTTATGGTCAGACAAACCAACCGGTGCAAACAGCACTTGGTGCTGCGCGGCATGTAGATGGTTTGCCGGCTGCTTATGCAGCTACGCCCACCATTAACTATGTAAGGACACGGGAGGCTAAAACACCTATAACCGATGCCGCTACATTTGCCACAAGCACTTATATCAATGTGCAGGAGGCTACCCAATACATAGACGGTTTGGGGCGGCCTGTGCAAATGGTGGTAAGGCAGGCATCTCCGGGTACTTCGCCTAAGGATATGGTTAGCCCGGTAACTTACGATGCGCTGGGCAGGGAAACAAACAAATACCTGCCTTATGTGCAGGAAACAGGCAGCAACCAAAATGATGGCAGTTTTAAAACAGACCCTTTTGCCGGTCAGCAAAGCTACTACAGCACTTACAGTTATCACCAAAACCACGGGTTAGACAATGAGCAGGTCTATTATAGCAAAACTGTGTATGAAGCGTCGCCGCTTAACCGGCCTGTAAAAACTTTTGCGCCGGGCAATAGCTGGGCTGGTACCGAAATACCAAATACCCAAATAAGAGCTGCGTCTGAAAATGCAACATCCATAGAATATCTCGTTAACACAGCCACAGATGATGTAAAAATATGGACGATAGGGTATGCGACAGACCTTTCTAATATACCTGCTGTAGCAACAATTAATAATTCCACTGCATACGGGGCCGGTGAGTTGTATAAAACAGTGAGCAAAGACGAGAAAGGCTCTGCGGTGGTAGAGTACAAAGACAAGGAAGGGCAGGTGATCCTAAAGAAAGTGCAAATAGGCACTATAGCAAGCAACTACGAAGGCTACACCGGGTGGTTGTGTACCTACTATGTGTATGATGATTTTGGGAGATTGCGTTTTGTGATTCCTCCGAAAGCAGTTGCATGGTTGCAGCAGAATAGTTGGGCGTTTCCTTCCTCCCCACCAGGGGGAGGTCAGGTGGGGGCCGAATTATGCTTTAGGTATGAGTATGATGGCAGAAACCGGATGATTGCTAAAAAAGTTCCGGGGGCTGCATGGGTGTATATGGTGTATGATAAGCGGGATAGATTGGTATTTGTGCAGGATGGCAACCTGCGAAGCCCCTCCTTTGGAGGGGTTGGGGCGGCTTGGATGGTGACCCTGTATGACCAACTGAACAGACCTGTGCAAACAGGAATAATGGAGTATGCCGGAACAGATTTGCAAACCATATTGGATGGATTGGACTACAACACTCCACATACAGTAACCACTAATGGTACCACCACCAACAAAATACTCCCTGTACTCACAATACCCACCCGAGAAACAGGCAGGGGCCTGTACGAAGCATCTGTAGAAGTAGATTTTGACCCTGGTTTTGAAAGTGAGGACAATGCAGATTTTACCGGGCAAATAACCCCGGCTTCACTCACCAACTTTAGCAACACCCAGGATATCAATGGTTTTATACCCACGGGGTATGTTTGGGTACCACTGACCATTAGCCATTATGATAATTATAGTTTTACCACCAAACGCTACAATACATCCTACAACACACAAACAGACGGGCTTAATATAACCAGCGAACAGAAAGATGCTTTGCCTACTGCACAAAATGATGCGGTAAAAGGGATGCCCACAGGCAGCAAAGTAAGAGTGCTAACCAGTACCAACCTTACCCAACTAAAAGATGCACCGTGGCTGGAAGCCATTAGTTATTATGACGACAAAGGCCGCATGGTGCAGGTGCAAAGCGGCAACTACAAAGGAGGGGATGATGTAGCCACTACCCGATTCGACTTTACGGGCAAGCCTGTAAGCACCTATACTTTACACAACAACAGCGGCGGCAATGTAACCAACCTGGCCACCCTAACCGAGCTGCTATATGACCACGGAGGCCGCCTGACCGACGTATGGAAAACGATTAATGGTGATAACAACAAAACCCGTAAAATAGCCCACAACGAATACAATGAACTGGGGCAACTGAAACACAAAGACATAGGCCAACAGACCGACCCGCAAACAGGCCTGCCCACCACCACGCCAATGGAAGGGCAAGACTATACCTACAACATTCGTGGATGGCTCAAAGGTGTAAACGAGGCCTCCCCTAGCCCCTCCGGAGGAGGGGGATTTAAGCAGGGGGCCTGGTTTGGTTTTGACCTTAGCTACGATTGGGGCTACCAACACAATGAGTACAATGGCAACATATCAGGGGTGCGTTGGCAAAGTGCAGGAGATGGTGCAGAGCGCAGTTATGGGTATGGATATGATAATGCAAACAGGTTGTTGTTTGCGGATTTTAAACAAAAAGCCCCCTCCGGCTCCCCACAAGGGGGAGGGTCATGGACAAACAACCCTGATAATAATTTCAATATTGACTTTAGTGTAAAGATGGGTGATGGAATAAACTACAACACCGCCTACGATGAAAATGGGAACATACTGGCAATGACACAAAAAGGGCTAAAACTAAATACCAGTACAACACCAATAGACAACCTGACCTATAACTACTACCCAAACAGTAATAAGCTACAAAATGTAATAGACGGCAACAATGATGTGCAGACAAAGATGGATGATTTCAGAAGTTCACAAACCTATATGACGGCACTAAACAATACCAAAACCATTGCAGCAATAGACTACACTTACGATGATAATGGCAACCTGAAAAAAGACCGGAATAAAGACATTGGTGATGCCAATGCAAATGGCATTGAATACAATCATTTAAACCTGCCCTATCAAATAACTGTAGCTGGCAAAGGCACTATCAAATACATTTATGATGCGACAGGTAATAAGTTAGAAAAAGTGACGGACGAACCTGCTTCCGTTGCAAACAACAATACGCCTAAAAACACAGTTACAACCTACCTCGGCAGCTACATTTATGAAAACAACGTGTTACAATTTTTTGGCCAAGAAGAAGGCCGCATTAGAAAAATCCCCCCTTCGGGGGGCGGGGGGGCTGCTTTTGTCTATGATTATTTCCTAAAAGATCATCTTGGCAACATACGAATGGTGCTTACGGATGAACACCAATTAGACAAATACCCGCCCCTGACTTATGAAAATACAGATGCCGGTGTTCAGGATGCGTATTGGGATAACTGCAATGCCCAACCTGTTAATGTAACAGGGGCAAGAATAACAAGGCCAAATGATTTTGGTACACAAGCTACCAATGGAGATTTTACGCAGCTTTTAAGAAAGACCAACAACGCTACTGCGCCTGCCAAACTGCTGAAAGTGATGGCAGGTGATAAAATACACACTAAAGTAGATTATTACTATGCAGCAGGTACTGCTGATAACAGCAACAGCAATGGATTAAGTTCAATGCTGACGGGGTTGGCAGCGGCTTTACTAAACAGCACAGCAGTCCCTGCAAATATTCATGGGGCAGTTAGTACCATTACTTCGCAAGTAAATACTGACCCAAACAGCCTTTCTTTTTTCAATCCTGAAAACCCTGACTATACCCCAACCCAACAACCTAAGGCATATCTTCATGTGCTTCTTTTTGATGACCATTTTAAATTTGATGGCAACAACAGTTTTGTAAAAGCGGTGGAGTATGATAATACAAAGCCCTTTCAATTGGGTACTATAGACAAAATGTTTTCAAATGCTGTCGAGGTAAAAAAGAACGGATATGCCTATATTTACGTGAGTAATGAGAGTAATAAAGCAGTCTATTTCGATAACTTTTTATTGACTCATGAAAGAGGACCACTGACAGAAGAAACGCACTATTATCCGTTCGGGTTGACAATGTCGGGGATAAGTAGTAAGGCAGTAAACAGTATTGATAACAAATTGAAGTACAATGGCAAGGAAATACAATCAAGTGAATTTAGCGATGGCAGTGGATTGGAAACTTATGATTATGGGGCAAGGATGTATGATCCTCAAATTGGAAGATTATCAACTATAGACCCACTGGCAGAAGTAAGCAGAAGATGGACTCCATATGTTTATTGTGCAAATAATCCAATTAGATTTACTGATCCAGATGGAATGGTTTGGGGTGATGAAAAGAACGATGGTAAAATAGCTAAACGACTGCAAGATAGAATTGAAACAAGACTAAAAGAAGAGAATGGTAGCCTTGATAAAGCAAATAAAAAAATTAGTGAATTAAACGGTAAAATAGAAAAAGACGGTACTTCAAAAAAATTAGAACGGCAATTGAATAACGCTAAAACCGATGCGACAAATGCTAAAAGTACAATAGATGAATTAAATTCTTCTTCTAAAGAATTGACAGAAATGGGCAGCAAGGATACTAAGCAAGTGTTTACTTTTAAAGAATTAGATGAAGGTGCTCAAATCGGGAGTACCGAAAAAGATGCTACAACAGGTGTGATTACAATGTCAATAATCAAAGGATCGGATGAAAATGCAATACACGAGGCTGCACATGGTTATGATAAATTTAAAGGGAGAGTATCTGAAATTACTACTCAAAATGAGATAAACCCTTATAGAAGACAATATGCACTTGTACCTGAAAAATTCAATGAAAAGGTACCATCTTACATGCAATCAGTTCAAAATTTGAGTGATATAACTCGGTCATGGGTATTTGGAATCCATGACAACACACCCAATTATATTTATGCAGGTAGTATGAAAGCAAATGATGTTGAAGAGACTATCCGAACTCTTTTAAAGACAGATAAATAAAAAAAATGAAAAAAATTATTTCAATATTTTTAACCACAGTTCTATTAGGAAGTTGTTCTCAAAAGGTTTTAGTAGGTAAATATTATACCAAGTTATATCCGGATTTTTTCAAGTTTACTAACGATTCAATGTTTGAGTATGAATACAATTTTATTCACTTAAAAGAATATTCTTCAGGAAAGTGGTTAAAATTGAATAGTAGTAACATTATTACTATTAACAGTTTAATTCAAACAAAAAAAATTCCAATAGTAATTACTAAAAACTTTGGTAATTTCGATAAATTTCAAACCGTAAATATAAATTTCGATACAGATACTAATCCTAAAAATTATAAATGTGCAGTATTTATCGATGATACACTTTATTCCTTGAAAAATAATAGTATTCTTTCTTCTACCGACATACCATTTCCAGCATTTTGCAAAGAGATAAACATAGATAATATATTCTTTAGATATACTAGATGCGACTCTCTTCATAACTTTAAAATAAAAAATCCTGTAAAGAAAATATTTCTAAAAATTGTCAAAGTTCCATATAATATTAATAGCAATGCTTTGCTAAAGGAACCCTTAGAAACAGAGGAATATTCTCTAAATGATCTTAAAGTCAATGAATTTACGTTAAATATTTCTTTTAAAGATTCTTTATTTAATTATCAAGTTTTTAAAAACGAGAGAATTAAAGTCAAAAGAAGGGGGATAAGTATTTTTAACGCGAAAACTGATAAATGGCAGTATATTCCAAAACGATAGTTTGGTAGTGTTCCAGATTTGTTGTTAGGCTATTTTACAATAACAGCTTCCGTTTTTCTATTGAAAAACGAGTATTTTAAGAGGTATTTTTGGTGGCCAGTAATGGTCACCCAGCTAGCGTAAGTGTTCCTTGGGCTTGTTGAAGTTTTGCGAAGCTAACTTCAATACAACATGAAAAGCAGGACTGCGTCCGGTAAACTACGAAGTGATTGAATAACAGTTCAATTCTTTAAATTAGCGTAAAAAATACAATGGCAACCCGCTATCGGTTTGGCGACAGCCAATATCCCCATTTCATAACCTTTGCAGTAGTTAACTGGATAGATGCCTTAAGCAGGCCTGTATACAAAGATATTTGCCTTTGTGGGTGTTCGCAGAAAGGCGATGCCTTTGCAGGTGTTCTTCACCTGCAAACAGTCATCCGCTTATGATCTTCTCCTTAAATTTGCTGATGAATTTTAGCGAATTTTACCCCGATTACTTTACCGCCACTATTCTGGAGTGGAAGCACTTGCTTAAGCCAGATAAGTACAAGGATATCATAGTTTCCAGCCTTGAATTTTTAGTAAACGAAAAGCGAATAGTGCTATACGGTTTTGTAATAATGAATAATCATATACATTTGATCTGGCAAATACAGCAAGGACATTTACCAAAAGATGTCCAACAATCATTTATGAAATATACATCCCAAATGATTATCAAAGACCTTCGCAATAATCATCCTACTGTGCTTGAACGCTTTTTAGTAAAAGCAAGTGATAGAAAATACCAGATATGGGAACGAAACCCTCTAAGAGTTGCACTGTGGAATCAGAAAGTTTTTAAACAGAAGCTAGATTATATTCATGATAATCCTGTCGCTGCTGGTCTTTGCGAGTTTGCGGAAGACTACCATTATTCATCTGCTTCGTTTTATAATAAAGCAAGTAATAACTGGTCATTTCTGACCCATTACCAAGTATAAATTATGGTATCAATTAAAACAGCCAAGATGAATGCGGAGTCTTATTTCCAAAGCGAAGATTTGCAGGTGAAGAACACCTGCAAAGGCGGAAAATTTGAAAGTATTTCTGTTACGCATGGTGTTGCAACTGTAGGTTTTAATTCTGATCTTTCGGTTTCTCTTGGTTTAGGGGCTTTTGGTGTTGAAGGGCATATAGGAATAGGGCTCGGAGTTGGTTTAGGACAACTTTCTGCGGGGGGAAGTTATACAAATAAAGATAAAGTGATAAAGGGTGGTGATTTAACAGTTCGTCCAGGAGCTGGATCTGTGGTTGCAGCAGCTGCTGCTGTTGCAACTTATTTTCTTCCAATAATAGCATTTTAAACAAACTTAGAGTAAAGTGAAAAAGAGTAATCCAAATAAAACGGGCAAGAAAATAATTGGGGGATTAGGAATAGTTTGTATGATCTGGTTAATTATAAAAATAGTAATTGGATTTAAACAAAATGCAACTGCAATTGAGGAATATTTGCCAGCTACATATATAATCACTTCAGAAAATTCAACTTTATTTGCTGAAAAATATTTTGATAAAATAGAAATAATAAAAGTAAATAATAGCAAAGTAAGAAATCCAATTTCGATTTTCCTCTTTAATAAAAAATATCACATTGTTACTTATAAAATCAATTTACTCAAAGATGAGTCATTGCAAAAAATTATTCATACTAAAGAAAAGAGCGTTGATGTTACATTAGGATATAGCTATAACACAATTGGAAAAGATATTGTTTATCAACTAAAGTATAAAGCAGGCACTACAAAACCAGTAACTGATATTTATTTTTCTATGGCAGGGAATTCATTACAACAAGTTGTAAACAATGACAGCATTATAAGTTATCATTTATCATGTAAGAACATTTCGGTTAAATACGGTGATAAGGAACCAGTAGATTTGCTAATTGTAGGAGAAGAAAAACCATTTGGGCAAACATCAGTTATTCCTTTGGAAATATTGTTTTTAAAACGGAATCAAAATATTTATCTACTAATTATGACTCCCAAGAACGAGAATGATGCAATTCAATCTGATTTACTTTATCAGTTAATAAGGTAGCAATGTAAGTGCTACAAGTCAAAAGATATATGCTATTGGTGGCGACGGAGAACCTAAAACTGGTTTAAGCACCGTGTTAAGGGTTATGAGTGGTGACGATGTAAGTATTTTTGCAAAATCGTTTATGTCACAGGCAGACGCAAACGATGCAGCAGGAGGTTATCCTATTAGCGAGTTTTTCACTAATTTTATTTTAGGTCTTACCGGGGTTGGGCCGGTTGCAGCATCGGGACATGGGAGCGATGCTTTCCAGTTTTTAAACAACACCACAACAGACCCAGGCGGCCTGTTAGATTGGGTAAATACCAAAGTACCCCAACCCGCAAACGCCCCCAAGGCTTACCTGAATTGGATATTGTTCGATGAACATTTTCATGTGGTAGCCAGCTGTTCTGGTTTTGACCCCATTGGCGTTGGCTATGTAAAAAGCCATAATATTACAGTGCCTACGATTACAAAGAATGGCTACCTTTATGTATATGGAAGCAACGAAACAGATGCTTATCACAAAGTTTATTTTGATAACTTACAGGTCATACACACTAAAGGGCCGTTGGTTGAGGAAACACACTATTATCCTTTTGGTTTGACAATGGCGGGAATTAGTAGCAAGGCGGCGGGAGGTGTTGATAACAGATATAAGTATAATGGTAAAGAAGAACAACGAAATGAATTTAGTGATGGTAGCGGGTTAGATTGGTTGGATTATGGAGCCAGGATGTATGATGATCAGATTGGGAGGTGGATGACACCTGACCCACTTGCCGAAATTAGCAGAAGATGGTCTACATATAATTATGCTCTTAATAACCCAATTAGTTTTATTGATCCAGATGGGATGGCTGTAGAAAGATATGATCCAAATCGGCCTTATGATAAAGGTAAACAAGAGATATATGATGAGAAAAGGAAAGAAATTGAATCTAATAGAGGAGAAAACTGGCATCCTGTATTAGCAAGCACTGATGTTGTACGAAATCCGAATGGTTCTTATACAGTTGATGGTGCATATAATGATGGAGATAATAACATTTATGTAGTGGGGAAAGGACAAAAGCATACTGACAAATCAGAAATTATTGGACAAAGTGAAAATCCTTGGGATTTTATGCATACAAACGATAGTGATGGAAGTTTTACTGGAGCTGCAAAACAAATAAATTTTACCCTTAATAATTTGCCAAATGGAAATGCAATTGTTTCATCTGTTACATCTCAATGGAGGGCAATTGCTACATTTTTATCTTCAACTACAGCTTTAGGCTTACTTGCTTACTTTTCAAAAAATGAGGGTATTTACGATATAAAAAACGACTTTCCTGATAAGTTTACAGCGGTTTCATATAATGGAAAAATAACTACTGCAAGAACCATAGGCAATATAGCTTTCGGGCAAAACATGAGAACAATTAACGATGTTTGCTCTGATTCAAGAGGTTCTGCAATGAATTTTTATAGGGATGTTATGCCTGTTGTTGGTGCATATAACCAATATAAAAATACTGGAAATGGCTATAATGCCGGCTTCCCTTTTTATGGGGAACACACTTATTCAGGTACAAATATTTTAAAAGGATTTTTTAGAGGAAAACGTTAAGTAGTATGAATTTAAAGTTGCTTCTTATAATCGTAGGCAGTATTTTAAGCTGCAATCAAAAGGAAGAAAAAATTGTAATAAAAAAAATATCTAATGATGATATTACAATTAAGTGGTATTATTATAGCCATATAACTAATAATAGTCCTGACATTGTGGAAGTGGAAAAAAGAAGCACAAGGAAAGAGGTATATAAAGCGGAGGGGATAATCTCCAACGTTACTCTCAATGAGCACAATATCATTATCAAACTTGTAGAACCTGAAAATGGAATAGTCTACACTAAAGATGTAAATAAGGAGCTATTTGGATATAAGATTGTATTAGATAGTACCGGCACTTTTGATGAATATAGATTAAAACCTAAAGGAATAAAGGAAGGTGGGAGTTTAGGTTTTTAAATTCAAAGCCCCGCTAGTTGAAGTGTTCCGAAGGATCACTTCGATTTTTCATGAAACCTAGGTCGGTAGTGTTCCAGATTTGTTGTTGGCTATTTTATAATAGCAGAACCAGTTTTTCAATCTAAAATCAATCGTTTTCTAAGTAATTTTGGTGACCTATAATGGTCACCATTTTTTTTAACTCCTAAAACTACCGCCTACAATGCAACAAACCCCACCTTCGTGTTCCAAACTTGTTGTTGAGGGTTTACAATGCAGTGTTTGTGGGGCTTTTTGCAACAGACACGGCAAAACCGCCAATCAAAAACAACGCTACAAATGCCCTGTATGCAATAAGACTTTTATTACAGACTACACCTACAATGCATACAAAACTACCACCAATGAATGGATAACAAACCTGGTAAAAGAGGGCTGCGGAATTCGCAGTATTGCACGGTGGTTGGTCATTTCAAATACCACTGTTTTATACCCTTTTGAATTATAATTAGTCCAATCTGGTTTTGGTATAATGCCGATGTGATAGCCGTTTAGGCCAATGCAATTGGACTATTATGGACATCCAATCGGTATGAAGCGTATTTTGCTTATAGCCGACAGTATAACCAAACCAACAATAGCCATCAACAAAACCTACGAGGTAGATGAAATACGCACCTACTACAAAAACAAAGGAAGGTTGCTGTGGGTGGTCTATGCGCTATACTCCTTTTGAGCACCACGCTTTCCTTCTGCCGACTTATGTTGCCAATGTTCTGCCACATCCGTTTCTATCCAAAGACACACAGACACACTCTCTTTTAATCCTTTGTTATAAGATGGCCAGTTTTTAACTTTGTACTTATCTTTACCCATCGGATAAAAGTTGGGTTGCTTAATGTTGTTACAACCACTAAGGAACTCAACTATATCCATTCTTTTTTAAAAGTGAATAAGTTCTAAACATCAACTCAGCTTATTCATGCAACAACGCCGTTATGAATTATGAGTTTTGAGTTATGAGTTATGAATTATGAGTTTTGAGTAATGAATTAATAAATTTTTTTTGATGAAATCAAAAGTTGAAATACTGCGTGAAAAGATTGAGGAAGGTAAGTTAGGTGGTGGTGAAAAAAGAAATGAAACGCAACATAAGAAAGGTAAACTAACTGCAAGGGAAAGAATAACCCTGTTGATGGATCCCGGTTCTTTTGAAGAGATAGGTGCTTTGGTGCTTCACCGTACCAAAGACTTTGGTATGCAAGACCAACAGTTTTATGGCGATGGGGTTATAACGGGTTATGGCACTGTTAATGGCAGATTAGTGTATGTTTTTGCACAGGACTTTACCGTATTTGGAGGTGCTTTGTCTGAAACCCATGCAGAAAAGATTTGCAAAATAATGGACCTTGCCATGAAGACCGGTGCACCCATGATTGGGCTAAACGATTCAGGCGGCGCAAGAATTCAGGAAGGTGTAAGATCGCTTGGCGGTTATGCTGATATCTTTTACAGAAATGTACAATCGTCTGGGGTGATACCACAAATATCTGCCATTATGGGGCCATGTGCAGGTGGTGCAGTTTACTCACCTGCAATGACAGATTTTACCTTAATGGTGGAGAATACAAGCTATATGTTTGTAACCGGACCAAACGTAGTAAAAACAGTTACCAATGAAGAAGTTACTTCTGAAGAATTAGGTGGAGCCTCTACACACTCTACCAAGTCTGGCGTAACACATCTTACTGCTGCAAACGATATGGAATGCATTGCACAGGTAAAAAAGATGTTGAGCTACATGCCACAAAATTGTGAAGATGTAGTACCCAAAGTACCCTACACCTTAGGTAACGAAACAAGAGAAGGATTAGAAAATATTATTCCTGAAAATGCCAACCAACCTTATGATATTCGTGAAGTAATCAGCGGAATTTGCGATGAAGATTCTTTCTTTGAAATTCATAAAGCATATGCTGAAAATATTGTTGTAGGTTTTGCACGGTTGGCTGGAAGAAGCATTGGAATAGTAGCCAACCAACCCATGTGTCTTGCAGGTGTGTTAGACATAGAAAGTTCTAAAAAAGGCGCAAGATTTACCAGGTTCTGCGATTGTTTCAATATTCCATTATTGGTATTGGTAGATGTTCCCGGATTTCTTCCCGGCACAGATCAGGAATGGAACGGAATAATTACAAATGGTGCAAAATTATTGTATGCTCTTAGCGAAGCAACCGTGCCCAGAGTAACAGTAATAACAAGAAAAGCTTATGGTGGCGCATACGATGTAATGAATTCCAAACACATAGGTGCAGACATGAACTTTGCATGGCCTACAGCCGAGATTGCTGTAATGGGTGCTAAAGGTGCAAGCGAAATAATTTTCAAAAAAGAAATATCAGAAGCCGCAGACCCTGCTGCAAAACTTTTAGAAAAAGAAGCGGAATATGCAGAGAAGTTTGCAACACCTTACCTGGCTGCAGAACGTGGCTTTATAGATGAAGTAATAGTACCTAAAGAAACAAGAAAAAAACTGATTAAGACCTTTGCAATATTAGAAAACAAGGTAGCTAAACGACCTAGAAAAAAACACGGAAATATTCCATTGTAGAAAGGGTAAAATAATGTCTCCATTTTCATTGATAGTCGAAACAATTACCTTCGCCACCATAAAAAAACAATTTGTATTATGAAACTGGAAGATGCAGTAAAGGAAAGAAGCGAAAATAAATGCGAATTGTGTAAGTCTACTGACCAGATTCAGATATATGAAGTAGTACCACAAATAGGAAGTTATGAGGATAGTAGCATAATGATTTGTGGAAAATGCAAGGCCCAAATAGAAAAGAAAGAACAACCCGACAGCAGCCATTGGAGCAAATGCCTTCCTGATAGTATGTGGAGCGAAGTGCCGGGTGTACAGGTAGTCTCGTGGCGTATGCTTAATCGTTTTAGAAACGAAAGCTGGGCAACTGACAATCTCGACATGATGTATCTTGACGATGAAAAACTTGCCGTTGCAAAAGCAACAGGAGATCATGATAATGACGGTACTGTAGAATTGCACAAGGACTGTGATGGTAACATTTTACAATCAGGAGATACCGTTGTTCTTACAAAATCATTAGATGTAAAAGGCTCATCGCTTCATGCCAAAATGAGTACCGTTGTAAAAAATATACGTTTGGTTGCGGAAAACACAGAACAAATAGAAGGTAAGGTAGAAGGACAGCTTATTGTTATTCTGACCAAATATGTTAGAAAGCAGGTAAGCTAATTTACCTCCTTTTACAATTATACTAAAGAAACTAAACAGCAATTGAATGCCAAAGCTTTTTATGCTACTTATAGGGTGCAAACCAAAAGGAAGACACACAGAACAACACGATGTATTCTTTGCAGTTGCAGATACGGTAAGTGATTTAATTCCTGAAATAAAAGCATTTTGGCCTGAGGCAAAAGGAAAAATGCACATTGATGGATGGCGGGCCGTAACCCATGTAGATGGGCAGGCTGTATCTATTGTCCCAAGAGATTCTCCTCTCCCCGACGCTTCATCCCGGCTATTCTTTATTAATCTTGGAGGTTACAAACCAAATGAATTTGAAGAATTTCATTATAAAATGTTAGTAGCTTCTAAAACTAAAAGCGAAGCTATAAAACAATCCAAACAAACTGTATTTTTTAAGCATACAGGATTTGCCGGGGCACACTCACACATTGATGATAAATATGGAGTGGATGTTGATGACATTTATGATATAGCCGAAATTCTTTCAGAAAATACCCGCAACCAATTTAGAATATTAGTTGAGCCTTTATTAGATAATATCAATGAGGACGAAATGCATTTGGGTTACTTTCCGTTGAGTTCGTTTGAGTAAAACCTATTCACCACCCAAAATTAATGTAGATACTTTTATATTATTACTCGTACCTACTTCTTATTGTTTTAACAAAAAAGGCAATGTGGTCAAAAATAGTTGGTTTTTGAAGTTAATTTTGGGATAAAAGTTTTGTTGTTAATGATAGTTAAGCAATGAATTAATAGCTAAGTGATTCATTTTCAGGTATGCTAATGTCTAGAAAAACCTTTTTAT
>JANPGE010000264.1:0-15082 GCA_031423805.1 Segetibacter sp.
GTATGCAAAGGCATTGCTACTGCTGCAATACAGGTATGACTCGTTGTAAATGCTTGTCATTACCTCCCACTGTTCATCTTCAAAGCCCGGTGCCGATGCATGAAGTATGAAACCTGGCTGAAAATTGAAAGCCTGCTGCAATTGTGCATTGGGCAATATGTTGGTAGTGAACGATCCTTCTTTGGGTACAGCAAAGTTTTCAAACTTTTGTTTTTCTCCGCTTCGCGAAATGAAATAGGCCAGGGGATAGTTAAGCGTCTTGCTTCCAATGTAAGGTGTGCCTTGCACCTGAAAGTGCAGGTGCGGTTCCGGCGAACGACCGGAGTTGCCGCAGAGTGCAATGATGTCTCCTCTTCGCACATAGCTGCCTTTGACTACACGAAAAGAATTTTTGCGCAGGTGCGAAAGTTTGGTGTACAATCCCTCTGCATGTTTGATGACAATGCTGTTGCCCCAGTTTTGTGTAGTGTTGTTTTTACCTATTTCATTGTCTTCAACATAGTCCAATATTTCTTCCACAATACCATCGCCGGGGCTAAGAACAGGTTTGTTGTAGCAGTAAAATTGTTCTAATTGATTACCTGGATTGCGATAGGTTTTCATTTCTTCATCCAGTATTACAAAATCAAGTGCTTTGCTCCATTCGCCTTTGTGGGTCATGGTGCTGTCATAGCCCTGACTTACCATCCACTCACCCATGAAGGGCAATGAAAGCTGCTGATAAAAGCGATTCATCAATCTTTCTCTGCCATTGATGTAGCGATAAAGATTCTGCTCCGGGCTGTAATATTGAACCGGCGTAAGTACCAACCTGCTGTGTTTGCTGCGCAGTTGCAACATGTACAAAAACAAGATGACGGTTAAGCAAAATGGCAATGAAAAAACCGGCACCCCAATTTTGAATGTAATGCTCCCAAGACCTATAACTAATAAGTACGCAATGGGTACAGTTACCAGTATCCAAAGAAATGACCTAAGTGAAGGGATGATGTAAAAGCCCCCCAAAGCCACAGCTACCAACATGAAGTTTGTCCCCATGTTGTAATAAGTCATGTCGGTTTGGTGAAAGCCACCCATGGCAAAACTGAATAGAATAGCCACTGCATAACCCAACACCATAAGTGTAAAAGCAATTCGCGAATAAATAAGTAAGCCGATGGACAGGATGATACCCGAAGCAATATTAACCTGGAACAATATCGCACTCATGCTTCGAAAAAACCCATTGACATACTCCGGCATGGACCAGTCTTCTATGGCTTGGATGGCATTGACCAGTTTGCTGCCACCGAGTGCATACATGTCGTTGAACCAGTAAATGCGGCGGTGGGTGAGTCCGATGCCTTCAAAACTTTTGGAGGCTATGATGATGAGTGCTGTGCTGATAATGAATGCAAGTGAAAGGGCAGGCAATCCCCGCTTGTTGAGTATTGCATTGAGCGCAACGGATATAAACAACGTTAGCAACGAACCCACAATCAGCAACATAATAAAGGCTGGCCCAAACTCAAAGTTGGTACCGAAGCCTAAGCCAAAAAGCACCACGCTGTAAGTGAGCAACCCTTTCTGAATTTGCTCTTGACCAAAGCCGAGTGCATGTGCTGCCAATAAGGCAATCACCAATGCAGCCAACCCACTTGCACCTGTAAATGGTGTGAAAAATGAAACCAATAAAATGAGCAATGCAAATATTCTGTTGCTGGAAAAGAATAACATGCCGTAACTATTTAGTACAGCTTTGGCTATGTATTTGGCAAACGATATGATGCGGGTCGGTTTCAATAATTGTGCTTATGGTAAACGGTATAAAAAGCCCAATATAAATATAATGTACAAGAGTGCGATCCCGAAGAAAAATCGGGACTGGCTGCCAATGAAGCTTAATAGTTGCAATGCAGCCTGGCTAAAATTATTTCACACAAAGGGACAAAGGATTCAAAGGGACAAATGTGTTTTGTTACAATTTCCATTTACCACTTTTGTAAAATCTACATTTTTATATCTTTCAAATGCGCTGGCATTTTCTCCAGTTGCTCAATGTATTCAATGGTTTCAGCTTCTCTTATCAGGTGCGGATTTCCCTGCTCGTCTATCATGACTACGTTGGGGCGCATTTGTATAAACTGCATCCATTGCGTCATGTTGTAGGCGCCCACTTTGTGTACAACTACATGGTCGCCGCGGTTTAGCAAGGGTAAATTTACAGACTCTCTTACGACATCAATGTTCATACACAACGGACCGTACAACACCATGTCTTCGGTATGGTGGGTGAAGTCTTGCGCAGGACTTATTTTGTGTTCATACCAAAAAGAAGTGAACAACAGGTTGACGCCAAAGTCCATGATAGTAGCCCTGCGGCCATCGCTTAACCGCTTGTTGGCAAGCACCGAGCCGAGTAGAAATCCTGCTTCGTCTATGAGTACACGGCCACTTTCTAAAATTAGCAGCGGTAGTTCTTCTGTTTTGAAACCAACATTCAGCAAAGCACTTGTGATGGCTTCGGCAAATTCATCTACACTTGGAATAGTATCGCTGCCTGGCAGGTAAGCACCGCGCAAAGTGTTCGCAGATGGGAAGCCTCCGCCCATGTCAAGGTATTGTATAGTGGTGTTGAGTTGTGACTTACAGTTCCATGCAAGGTCGCTTAGTTTGCCCACGGCTATTGCATAAGCATTGGTCGAAAGCATAAAAGTTCCAACGTGACAATGCAACCCGGTCAAGGTCATTTTGCCACTTGCAACTATTTTATTGATAGCGTTCCACGCTGTGCCATTTTCATAATTGAAGCCAAAGCGATCCCACATCGGATAAATCCCTGTATCCATATTGACACGTATTGCCACCCGTGGTTTTTTGTTCATTGCCTCGCTGATTTCAATGAGCATATACAACTCATCGAAGTGATCAATGTGAATGAGCGAATCGTTGTTGATGGCCATGCGCAGCTCGTCGGCTGTCTTCTCCGGGCCGTTGAAAATGATTTTATTGCCCGGCACGCCATTGCCCAATGCTTTGCGGTATTCAAAACCACTCACCACCTCTGCCCAACTGCCTTCCTGGTGAAAAACATTGCACACCGCATTGATGTAATTAGTCTTGTAGCTCCATGCGAACTGCACCTTTGGGTAGCGGGTCTTGAAAGCCCTTACCGAGTTTTGATAAGTGCGACGGATGGTGCGTTCGCTGATCACAAACAGCGGCGAGCCAAACTGCTCAATCAGGCTTTTCACCGCCACGCCGTCTATGTGTTTTACCGGTTCGTACTCGGTTCTTGTACCATATTTGTTCATAAGGCCGGCATTCATTTTTATGATGCTTGGGCGTTCGTATCTTAATTTCATAGTTTAGAGTTTAAACCTAGCATTTGCTTCTAGTTTAGAGTTTAGGGTTTAGAGTTTAAGCCCGGTATTTGTTTATTGTTTTATTCTATTAAGTTGCGATTTTCTTAATGCTGCTATTTTGCCAGCTAAAGCATCTATTTGTTGTCGCCCTTCCATTAAATTTTCAATGTCAATGAAATTTAAATCCGCTGCTATAATGAGTTGATTTAAAACTTCTATTAAACTACTGTATGCCAAATTTGTAAAGTGCGCCTGATCTTTTGGAGTCATCCTCGCAGAACCTTCTGCCAAATTGGAAACAACTGAAATACCCGCCCTTCTTAGTTGCATTACCAACCCAAATTTTTCCTCTGATGGAAATTTTGCAGTCTTTTCATAAATCCATTTAACCAATTTACGTGCATCTACCCAACTGTCTAATTTTTCAAAAGAGTACATTTCTTATTTATAATTATGGAAATTCAAAATTCTGATTAGAGCAAAAACCAGGTTAAACCCTAAACTCTAAACCTTAAACTTTCTCACAAACATTAAACAACCAACTACAGTTCCCCAAATGCACTGATCTTCTGAAATTCCGACACATCGGTAATATGATCCCATGAATAGCGAATAAATATCTTTCCCACTTCATATTCGGTAAATGGTTTTACTTCTTCACCCATTGCCATTTTAACCAAAGATGCAGGTTGATTTTGTCCCGCTGCCGCCGAAAGATAGATCCAGGCAGGGAACCTTGGGTTCACTTCCATGATGAATGGCTTGTTGTCAATGGTGCGCATAACTTCCAGTTCGCAGCCGCCTTTCCAGTTGGTCGCTTTGATGAAAGTTCGTGCCAGTTCCAACAGGCTTTCATCTTCTAATGTAATACCGGCCCATGCTTTTCCTTTGTCGGTTATGTACAGTTTGCGCATGGGGATGATGCTTACGGCATTGCCCTTGCCATCGCCCAGGGCTGCTATGTTTATTTCCGTGCCGGAAATGAACTGCTGCACAATGATGGGAAAGCCCCACTTGGCCGATAGTTTATAAAATGCCTTTTGCGCCTGTTCCAAAGTATTGGCGATGATGGCATCGTAAAATTTTCCTTTTACCACCAATGGATAACCAAATTCTTCAGCTATGCTATAAAGATCATCTGCACGGTAAATGATTTTGTCTTTGGGCACATGCAGGCCATATTTTACGCCGAAGTTGAAAAGGTTCATTTTGTCCCTCATATCAAACTGCTCGGTGCTGGGCAGAAATGTTTCTATACCCATTGCCCGAAGCGATGGAGCTACCTTGATGAAGTTGTATAGTTCTGCATCAAAGTTGGGGATGATAACATTTATTTTCTCCTTGTCGTGTATGTATTGCAACCTTGCTCTCAAGGCTTCTATTCCTGCAGAAGGATAGGGTATTTGGTAAGTTTTGTCCACCACATCGTGCATGTAAATGCCCGGTTCAAGTGTTTCATAAGAAAGACCAATTATTCTTACAGGTTGACCCATCCCTTCCCTTACAGCTCTAATAACTGCCACTCCCGGGCCGGGACTGTCAATGGCGTTTAATCCTGTTACAGCAACCACAATGGGTTGTTTTGTTTCGGACATGTAAAATGTTTTATAGTAAAAGTAGTTGCATATTTTAGTTCAAATCCAACAGGTTGCCATCACGCAATTGATTGGCAAAATCATCCCAGTCTTTTTCCAGTTGATTGGGCTCTACATCATATTTTTCCAGGATGATGTTTTTCACCTGCTGAACAGATGACCCTTCTTTCAGATGCAGCAATATTTCAGCAGCAATGGGATTAGATGAAAATGAATCGCCGGTAGATGGATTGAAGATGAAACCAGATTCACTTGTGGCAATATTTTTTTTGAGGTGCATATTTTTAGAAAATATTTTTTTGTTGATTGGACTTTATTTAATGGCACATGGTTTAATATTAGATTCTTTCTTAAAAAAAATCCTTCGTTGATATTTGTTAAAGAAAAGCTACCATGGTCTTAATTTTACCCAGATATAATCATCCATCAGCTTTGCATTTTTCAATACTGCTTTTCTTCTTACGCCTTCCAGGTAAAAACCATTTTTTTCTAGAACCCGCATAGATGATTTATTGATTTCAAAAACCTCTGCATAAATTCTGACAATATCAAAATAATAAAACACATATTCTACCATTTGCCTTACGGCCTCAGTTGCAATGCCTTGTCCCCAAAAAGGTTCACCAAGCCAATAGCCAATTTCGGCAGACATTACATATACATCGCTGTTGAGAATGATTCCAATACCGCCAATGGCAATTCCGTCCAGATCAATGGCAAAGTTGATAACAGGTTCAGCACCTATTACCTTGTGCAACCACTCTTTTCCATTTTCGGGTGTATAAGGATTGGGAAAGTAATTGCGTAGGTTATTCCAAACGTTGATGTTGTTGGCATGTTGTATCAGGTTGTCAATATCATCGTTTGTCCATTGTCTAATTGTTACAGGCATGGAATACTTTTTTAAGAATATTGCTAAAACTAACGATTCTCAATATCTTAATCTCAATTCGTTTCAATAACTTCAGCATGAAAGTAAGTGTATTGGAAATAATATATTTAGACTTTACCTATTTTAACTTTCACCTATTATATTGTTTTTCAACTGGTTAATTAGACATCTGCTTTATTGTGTGTGGAATAGTTTCCCCAACGTTTCATTTCACATAACCTATTCGTAGCAATAAAATCAAAAAATGGGCGGCAAATGTTTTGTCTTAATAATATAATTAGACGAAGAAAAATTATATTGATCTTTATAGAGAATCTGGTCATTTTTAAGATCTAATAAATTTTGATTGAAGAAATAATGAAAATATTTAAAATTAATTCATATTCAGTGTGTAATTATTTAATATGGATATGTACAATGTTACTGATTGGATGTAAATCTGAAAATAAGATTAATTTTTTATCCCCTAAAGGATACAATCTGTCAAATCCAGTCATGATTCATTTGCGTAATGACCTGGATGAAATTTCTGGAATATACTATTATAAAAAGGATACTAGTCTTTTTGCAATAAGTAATGAAAATGCATTTCTGTATAAAATATATTTAAGGAAACCAATTAAAATAAAGTATTGGAAATTATCAATTGGTAGCGATTATGAAGATATAACCTTACACGATTCTACGTTTTATTTACTACAAAGTAATGGTGATTTAAAAACTTTTGAATTTACTAATGGAAAACTTATAAATACTGATGCCTGTGCCTCGCCAATTTCTGGATTTAATGAATTTGAATCCCTTTATTATGATGGGTTTAAAGAAAAAGTGGTTTTAGTATGTAAGGATTGTGAGGATGATAAGAATCAGATGATATCAGCATATAATTTTAATCCATTAGATAAAGTATTTAATAAAAATTATGCCTTTCAAATTAATGGTAGTGAAGCCAAAAAAATAGCTCAAACAACCAAAACCAGGTTCAGACCTTCTGCCGCTGCAATAAATCCTCTTACTAAGGAGCTGTTTATAATATCAGCAACTGCTAATACATTGGTTATTGCTGATAATAAGGGGAATATAAAAAGTGCTTACAAGTTAAATCCAAAGTTTTTTAAACAACCCGAGGGCATAGCTTTTTCACCATCGGGTACTCTTTATATTAGCAATGAATCGGCAGAAACCGGTAGTGCAAACATTTTAGTCTTTACTTACAATCCTACTGCAAATGAAAAAATATAGTTTGATAATTATTTTGAACATCTTAAGTTTTACTTCCATCGCTCAAAAAGATTCCTTACAGGCCAGGTTGATTTTGATTGGGGATGCAGGTGATTTTAAAAATGGTAAACATCCTGTTATAGATGCTGTAAAATTAACTACCCCGATAGATGAAAAAACAACAGTTATTTTTTTAGGTGATAACCTTTATAGCACAGGTCTGCCTGATGTGCAAAGTGCCTTTTATGACATTAGGAGAACCGTAATGGATACACAGATAAACATAGTAAGAGGTACCGATGCAAAGGCAATTTTTATTCCGGGAAATCATGATTGGGACAGGGGTGGTCAAGGCGGTTGGGATGCAGTATTGAGAGAGCAAAATTACATAGAGTCAAGAAGCAATCAGAATGTACAATTTCAACCTAAAGGTGGGTGCCCCGGTCCTGTGGAAATAAATGTATCGCCTGATGTTTTGCTGGTAGTTTTTGATAGTCAATGGTGGATTCATCCCTATGATAAACCGGGGGTTGAATCCGATTGCCCACATAAAACAAAGCAGGAATTTTTGGTACAACTGGAAGATATTTTATCAAAAAATCAAAAGAAACTGGTGATTCTTGCATGTCATCATCCTTTTAAAAGTTATGGAATTCATGGTGGATATTTTACTTTAAAACAGCATATTTTTCCTTTTACAGATGTAATCAATAATATGTATTTGCCATTACCTGTTATTGGGTCTATATACCCTATAACGAGAGGGGTGTTTGGACTGCCTGAAGACTTGTCTTATCCCGCTTATGAAAATATGATTAAAGAAGTTTCTAAAGTTGCTAAAATACATCCCAATCTTATTTTTATTTCAGGACATGAACACAATCTACAGTATATAAAAGATTCATCGTTTCATTATATAGTAAGCGGCAGCGGTACAAAAAGTACAAGGGTATCAAATGGTAAACATTCGCTTTATACCACCCAAAATAATGGTTACGCTGTAATGGAAATTTCTAAGCAAAAATCCGTTGATCTCTCTTTTTATACAGTTACGGACTCCATCAGAAAAACTTTTACAGATCATGTTTTGAATTTTTCAAAATTACCTCTGATAAAAAACGAGGATACTATACCTGTTGTATATGTCCCTTATGCTGCTGACAGTATAGTTGTGAGTGCCAATAAAGAATATGCTAAAGCATCAAAAACAAAACGTTTTTTTAATGGAGACAATTATCGTGAGGTTTGGGCAGAACCTGTTAAACTAAAGGTGTTTAGAATAAATGCAGAAATGGGAGGATTTACCATTAAGGGTATTGGAGGGGGGCACCAAACAAGGTCTCTGAAATTAGCTGACAAAGATGGTGCAGATTGGAGTTTGAGATCAATCAACAAAGACCTTACAAAGATTTTACCGCCGGGTGTTAAGGGTACATTAGCCCAACGATATGTTCAGGACTTCATTTCATCAGCGCATCCTTACTCGCCGGTTATTGTACCCGATTTAGCAAAAGCCATTAATATAACAGTTGCCACCCCTAAAGTTATGTTTGTACCTAACGACCCTGCTTTGGGAAACTACAGACCTTTGTTTGCCAATACAGTTTGTTTGCTTGAAAAAAAAGAACCTGTACCAAAAGGAATTGATACAAAAAGTGAGCAGAAAATTATAAATAAGTTGTATGATGATAATGATAACCGTGTAGATCAAAATGCATTTTTAAGGGCTCGGTTGCTTGATTTTTTATTGGCGGATTGGGACAGGCATTTGGATCAGTGGAGGTTTGCAGAGTATGACACAGGAAAAGGAAAATTATACATTCCGATTCCCCGCGATAGAGATCAGGCATTTTCTTATTCTGATGGTTTCCTGATAAAGTTGGCATCCTCAAATTTTATCCCGTTTATTAAAGGATTCAAAAAAGACATTCCTGCTATACAATGGCTTGCCTATTGGGCAAGAGACCTTGACAGAAGCTTTCTTAATAAACTGGATTCCTCAGCATGGAAGAAAACTATTGCTGAATTCAAAAATAATTTGTCAGATGTTGTAATTGATAAAGCGGTACACAATTTACCACCGGAAATATTTAAACTTAGCGGTGATAAAATTATTAATAAACTCAAAAGCAGAAGAGATGATCTGGCAAATAATGCTGCAATGAAATATTATGCATTTCTTTCTAAGCGTGTTGATATTGTTGGTAGTAATAAAAATGAATACTTTAAAGTAGAATCTGTAGGAAAAAACCTGCAGGTAAGAATGTATAAAAGAACAGGCAAAACCGATTCTGCAGCATTAATGTACAGCAGAATTTTTGAACCGGCTGTTACTAAAGAGATAGATATTTATGGATTGAATGGAGATGATTTTTTTGAGATAAACGAAAAGGTCAATACTGATATTAAAGTCAGGATTATTGGTGGCAGAGGTGACGATACCTTCAACATAAAAGGTAGTGTGAAAAATTACCTCTATGATTTTAGCGGTGAAAAAAACTTCATAGCAAACACCCGTCGAACAAGTACACGGTTCGAAAACGATCCCTTGGTCAACCGTTATAGTCAAACAGGATTTAACTACAACAAATTTAGTTTCCCAAATCTGAATGTTGGTTACAATGCAGAAGATGGATTGTTGGCGGGTATTGGTTTCAGCAGAAAAATATTTGGTTTCAGAAGAGAACCTTATTCATCATTTCAAAAGCTATCTACGTTATATGCTTTTTCAAGTGGGGCGTATAAAGTAGCCTACAGCGGTGAGTTCAATAATGTTTCCGGTAAGAAAAATGATATTGTATTAACAGGAGAAATTGGAAAACCAACATTGAATAATTTCTTTGGACTTGGCAATAACTCCAAATATCAGCAAGACAGTGGTATACAATATTATAGAGTAAGGTACAACTATGCTACGCTGGATGCAATGATTCGCAGACGATTAACCAGCTATTTGAGTGTTTCTATAGGGCCATCAGTTTACAACTATTGGAATCATATAGAGGACAATAGAAACAAGATTTTAAGTACTCCATCTTTAGTCGGACTTGATTCTGTAAATGTTTATCAAACTAAAGTGTATGGTGGAGGAAAACTTCAGATTTTGTTGAATAATTTAAACAGTGAAATATTACCAACCCGTGGTATTCATTGGCTCACTCAATTTTCTTCTCTGGGTGGTTTAAATAAAAACAGCAAATCATTTACGGCACTTACATCGGATATGACAGTGTATTCCAGTCTAAGCGATCCTGCCGGAGTGGTAAGTATTTTACGATTGGGTGGCGGGCATATTTTTAATAACCAATACGAATATTTTCAGGCACTTAATCTTGGTCAAAACAACTTCTTAAGAGGATTTAGGAAAAATAGATTTGCAGGAAAATCATTAGCTTACGGTAGCCTAACCTTGCTCATAAAACTTTTTGATTCAAAATCTTATATCTTGCCGGGATCAGTTGGTATAATAGCTTTTGACGATGTAGGAAGGGTATGGGCCAGCGATCAAAGTAGCAATAAATGGCACAATGCTGTAGGCGGAGGACTTTATTTTTCACCTTTTAACATGTTTATTATTTCAGCGGCAATGGGTTTTTCAGACGAAGAAAAATTGTTCAACTTGTCACTCGGCACTAAATTCAACTTAACTTTTTAAAAATTACAATGGAACACAACGATATATTTCATAGAGCAGAAACACATGTAGCGGGTTTATTCAGCACTGCCGATACTTCTAAACTTGTTTATCACAACTATGAACATACACGTAGGGTAGTAGCCCATGTAACAGAAATTTCAGCTCATTATAATCTCATAGATTCGGATCAGTTAATAATTTGTATTGCAGCATGGTTTCATGATACGGGTTATCTCTTTGTAGAGCCCGATGTGCATGAAGCAAAGAGTGTAGAACTGATGAAAGAGTTTATGAAAAATGAAAATCAATATCCCGATCTCATTCGAAATATAGAGGAATGTATAATGGCAACAAAATGGCCGGTTCGTCCTGTTAACCTGTTGCAGCAAATATTGGTTGATGCTGATACCTATAATCTTGGAACTAAAGAATTTGTTATCACAAACGAGCAGGTATATAACGAGCAATTAATAAGAAATGAAAATTTGAGCAGACAAGAATGGAATAAAAGAGCAATTAAGTTCTTAGAAAAACATGAGTATTATACACATTATTGTAAAGAAAAGCTTAATGACCGAAAGAAGAAAAATATTAAAAAGCTAAAAAAAGAATTAAAGCAAATAAATCAAAATATTCCTGCTCCGCAAATGGAAAAATCTACTTCAAAAAATGAAATTAACCTCACCACAAAAGGCGTTCAGACCATGCTTCGCCTTACATCAGGCAATCATTTAAAACTAAGTGATATGGCTGACGGAAAGGCCAACATACTCATTTCTGTCAATGCCATTATAATCTCAGTCATTCTGTCTGTCTTGCTGCGCAAATTACAGGTGGATACTTACCTAACCATTCCTACCATGATTTTTCTGGTTTCATCTGTATGTACTATAGTTGTTGCAATTCTTGCTACAAGACCCAAGGTTACCGGTGGTACATTTAGTGAAAAAGATGTTATGGATAAAAGAACTAACCTTTTATTTTTTGGCAATTTTTATAAAATGCCATACGAGGAGTATGTGAAGTCTATGAAAATAATGATGGATGATTCTGATTACTTGTATTCATCTCTAATAAAAGACATTTATCAGTTAGGATTGGTGCTTGCCCGTAAGTACAAGCTAATACGTTGGGCCTATAATATTTTCATGTTTGGTATTATAGCTTCAGTGCTTGCATTTGGTTTGGCAGTTTTGCTAAATACGGGCAATGATGCAGTTATAACCAATGCGCAAGGTTCCCCTTTGTAATGATGGTTTTTATGAATGAAAATGTTTAAGCCTGTATAAATAATTTCAATCATCGCTACATTTCGTTTTGTAGTCATACATTTGAAGCTATGGCAGATATAGAGGCTATCAAGAAATATTATTCATCAACACAGTTTGAATATAAACTTATCTGGAACTGGCGGTTGAAACAAACCCCTGCATTGCACTTTGGTTACTACGACGAAAAAGCAACCAAACATGGAGATGCCGTTAACCGAGCCAACGAAGCCTTGGCTGAATGGGCAAACATACAGCCGGGTGCACATATTGTAGATGCAGGTTGTGGGTTAGGACACTCCGCTATTTGGCTTAGCAAACGCTACAATGCTACGGTAACCGGTATAACTGTTGTTCCTAAGCAGGTTGAAACCATTAAGCAAAACTTACAAAAGTCTCCTGTTCCCAATGTAGATTTTGCATTAGCCAACTATCTTGAAATGCCTTTTGAAAACAACAGCCTAGATGTTGTTTGGGCGTTTGAAAGTGTATGTCATGCAGCGCACAAAATAGATTTTTACAAAGAAGCATTTAGGGTTTTAAAACCCGGCGGCATGATTGTAATGGCAGAATATCTGCGCAATGCAAGACCAATGACCCCGCCACAGGAAAACTTATTACACGAGATTTTTGATCGTTGGGCTATACCTGATTTAGACACTTTACAGGAACATGAATTTAACGCAACCCAGGCAGGGTTTTCATCTTTTCGCAACAACGATGTTACACGGCATGTTATGAAATCTTACCGCAACCTACGCGAAACCTGCCACCGTTACGAAGGGTTGAGTAAAGTATTATGGAAGCTCGGCATCATCTCAAAGTTAAGACACAACAATCTCCTTAGCTCTGCAAAACAAGCCGATGCCATTGAGCAAGGCGTGTTTTCTTATCATCATATTGTGGCGGTGAAATAAGGATTAATTTCGAAGCGAATAATTCTAAGCAAGTGTTGAGCCTTCATTGTGCAGGTTACCGAAATGGCTTCCGGAATTGTCCATTTTTGCCTATCCATTCATCACTCAATCATAACCTAATTCCTAATTACTCCTCACTCACCAGAAATGTAATAGGCTGCACTGCATTGTACTTTACGGTTTTGTTAAGCTGAATTGCAGGCACCCAATTAGGCCCCAACGTTATCACCCGGATGGCCTCTACGGTGCAGGGCTTGCAACCTCTTGGTTCCTGCACAGCGTGTACATCGCTGACCGAGCCGTCCACATCTACTACAAACATTACCAGCACAGTATGTTTACCCCGCTTGGCACCCGCATCAATAGCAGTCGAAGTTTTTAGGTTTCTTGTCAAATATTTTATCCATCCCTGTATTCCACCCGGAAAAGTTGCCTCCTGCTCCACTATATAGCCCTTTATTTCAATCCCGTTTTCATCCCAACCCGTTTGCTTGGTTGCCGTTCCATTCTCGTCATAACTAATGTGCCCTCTATTTTTTCCGCTTTCATAATAATAATCAGCAGATACCTTTTTGCCCATGTCATATGCAGTAGTCGAAGTCCTGTTACCCTTTTCATCATATCAGGTAAATGTACCCACACGGGTCTTGCCCTCCTTATCCAGGAAATCTCCCTCCATTTGCAGTATGTTTGTTTTTACGCGAACATCCCTCCGTTTCCACACATCATCCTGTTTCCATTGTTTGCCCACATAAACCGCACTGTCCTTGTCACAAGGCTTCCAACCCAGGTTAAAATATGAATAAACCGTGTCCGAAGCAGCAAAGGTGGTGGTGACGATGAAGAAGGCGAGGAGAGAAAGAAAGGGCTTCATGAGCGTGTGTAAAGTTGTTGTAAATAAAATTTATTAAAGGTGCAAATTACGGGTAAGAACTCCAAAAAAACTCAACACCTGTCCTGTAAAATAGGGGGTTTGCAGAAAAAAGAAATACCCCATGTGTTCCGCCTTCAGTGCTATCGTGTGGACACATCTTTGAGGCTTAAGCTTTTTGCTCCAAAGAGCACCCGTCTTGTTTCAGTGTTCCGAAGGACACTGAAATACAAAATGGTTGTAGGTCTGCGACCGGCAAATTTTTAGCCTGTTCAAAGTTAGTAAACGACCTCATTTTCTACCGGACAAAGTCCTGCTTTTCATGTGTAGATTTAAGTTACGCTTCGCTTAAACTTAAACCAGCGGGGGACTTTTTGAGGCTTGACTAAATATTTTGTGGTAACGCATTTACGTAATCCAGATAATCAGATGTGCGGTGGAGGATGTTTAAATATTCATTGATATTTTCCCGATACTGTATCAGGTAATCTTCATGCATTTTTGTTTGAAGCAGATTGATTACCCGTTTTAGTAACAGCACAACCTTATAATTATAGGCAGTGAAACAGGTACAAAACATATTTGTGGATAAGGAAAAGGGAATTTTTAGCACATGCATAATAAGATCGGCTTCGAGATTTTTACTTTTACAGGTTTTAGAAAACTCACTAACCCTTTTTGTACAAGCACCAAGCATATTGGCCATTTGAAGTTCTTCTGAAAATCCCTTGTAATTTTTTCTGAATAATATTTCAAGTTCATCTTTAGCTTGCTCAAACAAATCCTGTTCGCCATGTTCCTTTTCGAAATAATTTACCAACAAATAATCATGAAAAAATTTGTCTTTTGAAGCAGCTTTTAGAACAAGTTTTTCCAGTTCTTTTTTGCTAAGCTGGCCAATTTTAGATGTTATGACAGATGCTACTTTTGGCATATTTATATTAATTTTCGGTCTAACGCTTTTTTTTAAAAAAGCCAATTTAAACAACTTAAATGTTATTCAGTCACTCCTAAGTTTACCGGTTGCACCGTGTCCCGCACTTCAGTCGGTAGTCCAGCTTATCTTAAGTAATTGAAGTAGCGCTGCGCTTAAACTTCAGCACATGGAATATTTGCGATAGAAGGAACAAATTAATTAAGCAACCTAGCCAATACTTTTTAAATTTGCTAAATGAAACCTCGTTTGAATTTTGACACATCAGTTTTTGGCGGTGTTTACGACAAAGAATTTCAAGTTGAGACAAAACAACTTTTTGAAATGGTAAAAACTGGTGAAATAACTTGTGTTTTCTCTGACTTGACGGAGTTTGAGTTAGAAAATGCACCTGAAAAAGTAA